>VFKL01000164.1 GCA_009885535.1 Chitinophagaceae bacterium
CCATAATCCCAAAAATATTTGTACGGATATGTACCAGAAAGATATGTGGTAGTATCTCTAAACCTTACGGTATCTGTAACACAACCATTATTAGACCAATACAATTGAGCTACTGGAGGATCGTAAACGGCAAGGTAAAAATCTCTATCTAGACTGCTCCCGCAACCTTCAACCGATTGCGTACCTGCTGTTATTGAAATCAAATAACCTGGAGAAGTGTTTGAAGGACTGAATGTATATAAAATAGGTAATTTATAACGCCAAACTCTTTTGTTACCAATCATATACGTTGTATCAGCCACCGGACTGTTCATTACTTCATTGGCATTGGGTGATTGATTGGGATTGGCATTAAAATTCCAATTCAAATAAGTAGGTTCAAATGGAAATGTAACGGTTAAATAAACAGGCGAACCAGTACAAGCAACAGGATCGGTGGTAATGCTGTATGGATTTACAGGCGCTAGAAAATTATATAAGTCTTTGATATTGGTACCCGCATTATATCCATAAGATTCCGCAGCACCATAACCATAAGCAATGGCGTTAAATCCTGAATCAGACTCGATGCTATGTACTCCTGCAGCCGATAACCTACTGCTTAAATACGAGAAATTTGGATCTTGTGGATGCACTGTAAACGAAGCAGGACTGACATTTACACCATCTAATTTAAATGAACTAATAGCTGTTCCTGCATTTGGAATAACTACATTGTAATAATGTTGGGTAATTAGTGCAAATGGAGTTGCATTCCACAAAACCTTTGCAATATTTTGTTCTACAGAGCTTAAATAAATTACTTCTGGATCACCGGGGTAAGATCCGGTAGGTGTTGGATTTCCGCACTCCCCTTGTGAAGCAATATATTGAGCAACAGTAATAGGGTCGTCGGATTCAATTTTTTGCGGTACTGATGTAAGTGGCAAATCGTAGTAAAAATTGTTTATTATTGATGCAGTGCTTAGAGCTGCTCCATTTACTCGAACTGGAGTTGCTGGGTTAGTTACACAAATTCTGAAAAAATTATTGACCAAGCTACTGGTTGGTACGGTTAGAAACTTTTTACCCCAAGCATCTTTTGGAAATGATTGTACCATATAGTTATCTGAAGAAGAACTGCTTCCATCACAACTAATGAACATTTTGCCTGCACCTGAAAACACCGCAATTCTTTTACAAGCTCCGTTACCAGAAGCAATACTTTTAATTTTTGATCCTGTTAAATCAACACCTGAATAAAATCCTCCTCCTCCGCCTCCACCACCAGTAAGTTGTCCCATTACATTAAACACTTGACCCTGAGTCATGTTAATCGTATAGGTTGTACCTGCTGTCCAGTTGATGGTATTCGCACTTGGCGTAATCTCAACTGTAGTGGTTCCTGTATCTGTAGCAATTACATAAAACCATGCATTGGAATTGTTTTCATTCGACCTTGCTGTATAATTTATGGAGTAATATTCTTTTCCTAAAGTGGTGACTGGAAATAAAATGGTAGCTCCAGAAACAGAACCATCATAAATATGGGCATAGGCTACCACAGGTTTATCAGCAACAATATGTATTCCTTTGTCTTCCGGAGAAGTAGATTCTGCAGTTAATCTGGCATCTTGAGGTATAGCTTTTGGAATGGGTGTCGAAGTTAAAACTGTAGGTGTCGCGGGACTTACAAGGGTTTGTGAGTAACCTAAACTAGGAATTGAAATGGTAATATTGGTCACTTCATCTGTGGCAAAATAAAGCACCATGCTTTGCGCGTTTATATTTGAGCCTCCTCCATTTGATTGTGCCATACGCACATGAAAACCATAAGCCACCCAAAACTCTTTCCCTTTGTTTGAAAAATTTTGAGCATATGAAAATAATGCAGAAAAAATAAAAATAGTTAAGAACAGTGGTTTTCTCATTTTAATACTTTTGGAAAGATTGGCAATATACGATTTAATCGTTTTTGGGCAATTTAGAATGTTAAAAATTCTTTGTTTTTAACAAATAAAGAATTGGGTTAATAGACTACTAAATTTACTATGTCTTCTTTAGCATTTATGCAATAAAAAGGTCATTAAATAAAAAAGCTACATTCAGGAAATCCATAAATCGTTTACCCTTTTTAAGACATATTTCGTTATTTATTAAACGATATTCTATTCGTAAAAAGCATTTTTCATCCAGCTACAAATCGAACCCAAGTTAAATCCTTTTTTAAGACACAACATCTAATAATCCCGTTGCCTACAAAAAAGATATTCTAATGATTGTCTAATACCGATTGGATATCTGTAATGGTCCAAAGAAATTGTCCCAAACAGCTACCACATCGGCATTATACTAGATAATTAAGGCCTAATTTATAAATCAAATTGGTATAATTTTAAAAAACCGGATTATATTTTTTGTGAAATGTCGATGATGTATTTTTTCGAAAAATTCCTTTTGTCCGGTACAAATATCCAATCGATTGTGTATCAGATGCAAAAATTGCCACAATCACTTAGTCGTAAGTAATAAAACAAATTTTAAAGAAAATGGAATATATTATTTAATGATTTTAAACACAAATGGGATTGTATTGTTTTCAACGAATAAGTTTAAAAAATAAATCCCTTTAGGCAAACTTGCGTTTATATTGATTGTAATTTGTTGAGAACCTATTTGATAATTAAATTTATTATACTGCAACATTCTTCCTGCTTCGTCAGCAATAAAATAATTCAAATTGCCTTTTTTAGCAGAATTTATCAACAAAGAAATTTGATTATTTAAAATAACATTTGATGACATGGTAATGTCAAAATCTTTATGCTTACTTACAATTTTTATTGTATTGCTGTATTGAAAACTTCCATCAATATTTATAACTTTTATTCTGTAAAAGTTCGTATTGCTTAAAAGCGACTGATCTACATATTCGAAATCAGTTTGATGTTGATTATTGGTATTTAATGATATTATTGAGATGGTAGAAAAATTGTTTCCAGTTGTGCTTCGCTGTATTTCATATTGCTTAATGAAATTGGGATTATACACTTTAAAAAGCAGTTTATTGTTTTTGTTGTTGATATTAGAACCTGTTAATTCTATTTTATCCAATGGTAAAACAGCAACAGGTTTCATCAACATATAAAAACGATTTGAAGCATAAGACAATGGATTGCTACTTACATTGAAATTAATCGTTAAAGAATCCATCCAATTTAATGGATATTGTATGTTGGTATAACGGTCAACCATAACCGGCATCAACGTGTTTATTGAATCTACGTGAAGATTAATTTTTAATTGATAAGGCTGAATTCGTACATTATTTAGTTGATATTGTAATGTATCATATGGATTATAAGATTGTCTGGCTTCTATTGACAAAAATTTACCTTCGGAAAAAATGCCAAAATTCTCGCTGCCGTTTTTTAATTTTAATACGTCTTCTTTATTGTAACTATTGCTAAAAGAGGCATCAAGTACCAACATATTACCATCTGCTAAATAAACCCCAGTATTATTTACACCATATAATTTAGTAGAGATAAAATTCAAATTATTGGTTTCGTTATTTTCCCTGAATTGCATTTTACTGCCAGCAATTTTACAGGATTCTGTGAAAGAAATATCGCCCCCAGAACCCGCACCTGTAGTATGCATAAAAAATGCTTGTCCAGATTGTATCGATGTTACAGGTTCGTTTCCTGTATAATTTGATGTACCCCCAGGAATTGGAATGTAACCATTTGTGCTGCTTATCGTTTGGTAACCACCTTGAATATTGTACCCTGTTAATGACGGATCCCAAATATAAAAAGTATTGTCTATGTTTCCAGATTTTATGATGTTTTTAAAATCAATGGCTGATGCATACGGATTTCCGATACATTCAAATCGATTGGCGCCAATAGTAGTTACAGGTGGTAGTTCGTTGGCATTGGCCGTATATAATTTTCCTGTTGTTCTTAAAATGGTTGGTTTTGCTGTTGCATTAAAAGTGGTAACCGTTCTATCCCCTCTTACAAAAACAAAATAACCTTTTGAATTTTGAATTGGAATTTGTGTAGAAGCAATTCCAACAAAACTGCTATCGCTCGAACTATAGGTTTTCATTGTTCCACCATTAGGTGTATACAAATCAAAACCAAGGGCAAGGGCGTTTGTCAAGCTGCTCGTTATCATTGTTCCATAACCAGCATAACGGGATTGATTGGCCGAAGTTGCCGAATCTTGCCAGCTTTGATTAATGGTTTGACTACCAAAAGTAGGTACAGCAAGCAATTGCCATGATTTAACATGTGTTATCCCTGTTGGAATAAATCTTTCAACAGTAACATTTCCTTCAATTTTTTTACCTGTTAAATCTCCAACCCAAGCGGTTTCGTTTAATGTAGATTTGAGCGTAAGCAAATTATTGGTAGTTAGTTTTAATCCTGCAGTTGAAAAATTTAATGAGCGATAAACATCTAATTTACCTCCTAATACTACGCCACTTGTGCTAGAGTTAGCGATTTCTAAATTGAGTACTTTATTGCTTTCGAAAAGATTTGCAGGAATGGTTTGCAAAGAATCGCCATTCATTGAAATGGTACTTTTTGACGCATTAATTGTACCGCCATTTTTAGATAATGCGCCATGAATTTCCAATGTTTGCAAAGTATCTAAATTCAATAACACCTCATTAGAAGCACTTGCAAGTGATAAATTTCTCACTTTTATCAAATTCAATCCTGTAGGCACATACACCGATCCTCGCGTTAAGCTTACATCTGTATTTTCATTAGGAATTACATTGGCTTCCCAATTAGCTGCAAAATCCCAAGATGATGAAATTCGACCAACCCAACTTGCGGTATTGCTGATAACAAATTCATCGCACCCAATATCAGGCTTGTTTAAACTTCTTGAAGTTGAATCAATGTCATTGTTATGTCCGAATATTGGCGTACCAAGATTATTTAATGAATTATTATTGTCGTTTAAATGCAAATCAGTTCCTGAAATGAATGCAGGTGTAATATTAACAGAATTAACGTCTTTTGATGTGGCTGATTTCCATGAGGATAAAGTTGGGTAGGTCAAAGGCGAATTCACATTAAAATTATAACCAAATAATTTCAAACCAGAACCCGTAGGATTAACCACATAATCGTTATTATTCAACAAATCAAAATTCAATCCACCTCTTGACGTTAAAATACAAACAGCTCCAAAACCAACTGAATCTTTTCTACCAAGATTATTTACTAAAATGTTATTTACAATTTCGGCTTTACAAGTTCCCTTTAATCGTATGCAAGATGACACTGCATTTGGTTTGTTTAGTGTATTTGTAAAACCAACAACGCCTCCTAAAAAAATAGAGTTGTGATAAACCTTAATACCCGTTTGATCATTAGGAAAATTGTCAATCATTATTCCGGTAGGATTATCACTTACTTTTAATCCTGTAGTAAAATTGGCGCCATCACCAGAAAGATTGGCAATCATGTTGTTGTAAATGGTAATGTTTGCATTAGCATATCCAGTTGATACATATATTCCATGAGCACCATATCCATTTGTACCGGTATAATTTAAATTAGAAATTTTATTGTTAGACACAATGGTGTTTCTAACACTATCTGCAAGATAAATACCTTTATCAGTAGCAGAATCAGTATTGAAAAAATTACCAATTGTATTTGCATCAACAGTTGCCCCATCAATTCCTTTTAAGTAAATTCCTACATTTCGAATCGAGTTTGCTCCACTAGTGTTTAAATCATTATTTTTTATTAGAAGACCACTTCCATTTCCAGCTGCAAATTTTGAGATGGCATAAATTCCATATAGAGACCTTTGAATACTATTATTTTCAATGGTGATGTTCGAAAAATATCCAGGATTAGGAATAGTTGTAGCATCTGAAATGGTAATCACACTTCTGTCATTTCCATTAATTAATGTACAATTTTTTATAGTGCAATTGTTTACGGAAACAGTACCTTCTGAGCCAAATAAAATCAACCTTGGTTGAATAATACTTTGGTTAATTATTGTTAAGTTTCTATTATTGGCATTATTGTTTGAGCCATTTATGTAAATAAATTTTCCAGTAATTTTTAAAATGGGATTATTATTTACACTACCCGAAATGCGCACAATATTATTGCTTTGAGGTTTTATGGTTAGTGTATTTGCTATAGAAGCATTTGTATTATTTGCAAAAACAATCGGAAAAGTTTCCGCATTGCTATATACAGAATCTATCAAAATAAATTCTACGTTTCCAGATAAACAAGATGTATTGTATTGATTAGCAGCAGCGGTCAGTGTAGGAAAATAACCAGAAGCACCTATTGTATAAGGTCCAGATAAAGTATTGGTGCATTGAGAAAAAGCAACATCATTTTTTAAAAGAAACAAACAAAACAAACAAAATACAATTTTTCGCCTCAATAAAAATTGAAACTCAATTGATGCCAATATTTTGTAAAATAAAATAGTTTTCATTTTTTAAAAATTATCAAACAAAAAAAGGTTAATCAAATTTGATTGGATATTAAAAACACAATTTAGGGTAGGTACTTTCTAGGAGCTTAAAATAATAATATCGAAAATAAACTTTTATTTTCAAAAATTATAATTTTCTAGTATTTAATTGAAATGATAACTAAAATCAAATATAAGACAACTAATGATCTAATAGATGATTAAAAATATGTTTAAAACTGACTTTTTATTGAAACAGCAATAACATTAAAAATAAAAAAGAGGCAATCATTTCTGATTAACCTCTTTAACAAATTCACCATTTGATGAAAATGTATTTTGTGTTAGCAACGGCGATGATAAACATCAATAAATCATTTTTTGATTTTTTGAAGCAACCAAAAAGCCTCCGTTTAAAATCCCAAATTTACTCGTTGGTTTGGGGTACGGATTAAAAACGATTTAGGGTACGATAGGTGTATTTATTAAACGAAAAAGGATGACTTTTATTTTGTTGATGTCTAAATAAAAATATTTTTTTAGAAAAAATAAACTTTGGCACGATAGTTGAAAATATATTACTCGAACGAAAAGAGGTGAAAGCAAAATGAAGAAAAGCCCGTTTTAATCCCGTATCCTACAAAAGAGCATTATCCGAACTTCCTATTAAAAACCGAATTGAATTTATCCAATTATTCTGTTGATTTATTATCTTATTAAAGACCGAATTGAATTCATCCAATTATTCTGTTATCCAATTATTCTAGTTAAATCAAATTGAATCAAGATCCTATTAAAGACCAAAAAAATTATCCAATTATCTGTTGTCCTTTTATCTTATTTAAAACCACGAATAATCCGTAGATCCAATTGAGAAATCAAACATCCATTTTTCTTGAAATGCTGTCCATGTTTTTATGAAAAAGCCAAACGAGTAAAAATTTTTTAAAAATTGTTATTCAACTAATCCAATTTTGATCTTTTGTTTTGAGTATTTATTAAAACCCAAAAATGATTCATTTGTTATTTATATTTGATTGAATCAAATGATAAACTACATCAATCCTTTTACATGAAAAAAATCGAAAAATATTTCGAGTGAATTATCGTATTTAAAAAAATAAGTTGCTAATTTCACCGAAATAATTACTCGTATGAAAATTTTCGTAGCAGGTTTGCCTTATGATTTAGACGATGCTGAATTAGAAGAAATATTTGAGAAATTTGGAGAAGTCGTTTCGGCTAAAGTAGCTTTGGATAAAGAAACTGGCAAAAGCAAGGGTTTCGCCTTTATTGAAATGAAAAACAGGGAAGATGGGTTAGAAGCTGTTGAACATTTGAATGATATTTATTTAGGTAAAAAACCACTCGTTGTAAAAGAAGCCGAAGAAAGAAGTGCGCCTCCCAAAAATAATGGTGGATTTAATAGACCAGGCGGCTTTGAAAATAGAAGAAGATAATTGAATTAACATTTTCCATTAATTTTTAACCTTTAATCATTTAAATTTATTCAAATTTTGATTGAGTACTTGTGCGTGATCATTATTTTTACTTCAAAAATTTCACTCCCCTCAGCTTTTTACTTTTTTATTTATACTTTCCATAAATGTCGTCACGAATCTGCAATTTTCCTTTTTCATCTACCCATGCAGTTAAGTAACTGACATAAACTGGAATTGGTGTTTTAACCTCAATCTTTTTTTCCATATTCTCCAAAATGGTATTCTCCAATTTTATACTATCCCATTTATTGTTGTCTTGTTGCATTAAATATAATGCGAGTTTTCTTGCATCGTTTAACCTTATGCAGCCATGACTAAACATACGCACTCTTTTTTCAAACAACTTTTTCACTGGTGTATCATGCAAGAAAATCGAATATCGATTTGGGATTAAAAATTTTATTCTTCCCAATGAATTCGTAGGGCCAGGACGCTGTCTAATCTTACCATTACTCCATTCCATGTTGTGTTTTTCTAAATAGTTGGGATTCTTTTTCAATAATGGTAAAATTTCTTTTTGCTCAATACTTTTAGGCACATTCCAATAAGGACAAACCACAATCGCATTTAGTGTTGTATTAAAAGTGGGCGTTTTATTTTTATATTTCCCAACAATTACTTTCATTTCCATTTGAGGCATATTGTTTTTAAAAACCTGCAAATGGAACGATGGAATATTTACATAAATAAAATCGCTTTCACCAATAATAGCCAATTCGGAAATCGTTTTAATGCTTGCATCTATTTGCTTTAAAATATAATCCATACTTGTATTTATCCGCGAAATCAATGCATTGTTTATAATACCGTTTGGCTCCATTCCAAACCGTTTTTGAAAATTCAATACTGCTAGTTTTAATTCTTCATTAAAAGCAGTATTGCTATCCAAACCTGCATAATCTCCTATTTTTTTGATATTTTTTTTTATATGAACGATTGCAAGTGAACTATCCCCTATCTCAAGATTCTTTTTAATTTTTGGAATTATTGTCCATTTTTTTTCTGCCTCAATATTTAAATAATACAACTTAACTTGTTGTAATTTAATTTTCATTTTTTGAAAATAATTGGAATCTGAATTAGGAGATTTAAAACTTTTGTTAGAAGCGAGAACATGTTTATTTATTTGTAGAAATGGATTTGATTTTGAAAAAGATTTTAACGAGAAGAAAAAAGAAAAAAAAATAATCATCAAAAAAAACAAATTTGGCTTTTTATGTAGAAAATTAATCATGGTTGATTTTAGCCATAAAACTAAACCCAATTGAATCACATAAAAATGATTAAGATTAGTGCATAAAACCCGGATTTTGCATAAGCATATAAAAACACAAAACCCCAGAACTTAATTAGAGTTTGGGGCTTATGCAACAATTATGAAAAAACACACAAATTTTGAACTCGGATTTTGCAGTTGAGTTTCAAATGAAAAATCTGAATTAAACTAATTTCTTGTCATGTAAACTGCCTGATTATACATTTCAGCAGTAGTAGTTATTTTTTTAGATGGTTCAACACCAACCGTTTCTTTTTGATAATAATTTGATACGGCCTCATTGTCTTCAATCATTTGTTTAAACAATTCGGGGGTATACGCATAAATCCTGCTGTCGTTTTCAGACTGTAAAAAGAATTCATCAATAGCAAATCTTCCATTAAAGTATTTTTTAGAATACACATTTAATTTGCCTTTAACTACACGCTTTGCAAATCCAGGAAGTGCATCAACCGCTACGGCACTTTTATGTCCATTCATAATATATTTTTGAGAAACCGCATAATGGTCTTCTATTTGATAAGCTTCAACTTCACTTGGCTTAATTTTAATGCTTTCGTTCGCCAATAAATGTGGGGCAGTGAAAACACCTTTGATGATTTCTAAATTGTTGTAATAAACCGTTCGTCCATTTTTTAATTTTACAAATGATGAACTGTTTGATGCTTTAGAGGCTTTTAAAGAATCTGTTTTAAATACACAGGCTGTTTTTGAACAAGAACTGTTTAATACAGTAAGTAATGCTAAACTTACAATTGCATTGAATACATTTTTCATATTATTAGGATTTTTTTATTAAAACGAATCATTGAAATAATTATTGTAAGCGCTAGTATATTTTTGAGATAAAAAATGGTATTCAATTTGCAAAATCGTATTTGTCTCTAGCTAAAAAAAGTTTATAGTTTAACTGCTTAAACCTGTCGTTAATTTACTGTTCCAAAATTCAAATTGTTCCACGCATTCAAAAGTCCAAAAAGCCAAAAACGGAAAATACTTCTAACCTTTAAACCATTAAACCAGCGAAGCAACTTAAACCATCTTCCTAAAAAAAAGCCCCGAAAAAATTCGAGGCTTTTTTGATATGGTTCCAGTTTACTTTTACTTTTTTACATTTCACTAGGATTTGGAAACCATAGATCTTTTCATTGGATAAAATTGGATAAGGTTTGGGTACGGATAAAAACGAACTTTTGTGCTTTGCACATCTATTATACGAAGTTTCGAAAGCTTTATTATGTAGGAACTAAACTATTTTTTAAAATAAGTAGAAAAACATTTTGGCGTACGTATTTGCACGTAGTATAATTTCTATTTGTGATTAAATTGTCTTGTGAAATAAACTTAAGTCAGGTACTTACTATATAAAGCAAACGTTTTCTCTGTTAAAATAAAATGCAATTTCTTTACCTAGCTTGTGACTGCTGTACTCTACAGACAATATATGAAACAGATTTCCATTTGATAAAACATGAAGAACACTATAATTCCCTTTAAACACAATTTTTGTTATTGTACCAATTATAGAATCCGCTACCCTATTTTCTGCTACAGAAAAATATGAAGGTCGAAGAAATATTTTTTTTTCGTAGTCTAATTTAAGATGTGATGAAATAAAGGGGAACGTTGAATTTTCAACAAACAAACAATCGCCGAGCAAATTTGCGCAGTATTCATTGATTGGATAATGATATAGAAATTCGGGTGTTCCTGATTGTATAATTTTCCCATTTTTGAAAATGTAAATTTCTTCAGCCCAAGCCATTACATCTGTTGCATCGTGAGACACCATGATTATGCGTACATTAAATTCATTTGAAATTGAATTTATAAGTTCGGTCATTTTTTGTTTGCTATATAAATCTAGGTTTGAAAACGGCTCATCAAGCAATAGCAATTCTGGTGCGGTTAATAATGTTTTCACCAAGGCTACACGTTGACGCTCCCCGCCTGACAGCTCATCTGTCCATCTATGTAAAAAAGGCGTTATGCCACAAATTTGATAAAGTCTTTCTTTTTCAGCTTCAGATAATTGATTGATAAAATCGAGCACGTCGAATAACTGATAATTATTGGGCAATTCAAAATGCTGACTTAAATACGCAATTTTAGGATGTCCAGGAATCAATTGCTCTAATGAGCCCTTAACTTTTATTTGATTATACCAAATTGAGCCACTATCAAGTTGTTCTAATCCACCGATTAATTTTAAAAGCGTCGACTTCCCCGAGCCCGTTTCTCCAACTATAGCTATTTTTTTTTGTGTTGAAAACGAAATACTAACATCATCAACAGCCAATGAACCATTTATCGATTTGGATATCGCATCTATTTTTAAAAATGCATTGTTTATTTCCATTCAACAAAAATAGGACAATATAAAAAGGGATAACTGTTTAACGACTTCTTAATCTGCGTCTTAAGAAAAATCGATGTATTTCAACCCAACTGGTAGAAACGAATGCAACCAAAATGCATAAAATCCATTGATTTAAATTTAAATCGGATAAATTAAAGATGGAATGGGCAAATGGAAATTTTGTTACGATAAAAATAAACGCCAAACTAATAATTAACACAATAGGAACTAAGCGATTCTTATACCTAATGGTGTGAATGATGGATTGTGTGGTTGAACGATTAAATAGCGTTAAAAAAATATTGCTAAATAGTAAGGTTATAAATATTACAGAACGAATCAATTCATTATTGGCATCTGTGTTCATAAAATAATAACCAATACCCAAGCATCCAGCAGAGATAAATAAACCTTGTGCTATACTCATAATCAATTGGCGAAAAGACAAAAATGTAGCGGTTGTTTTAAGTGGTTTTCGGAGCATAGTTCCAGGTTCTATGGGTTCATTTTCATACACTATAGAACAAGTTGGGCCCATAATTAATTCTAAAAATATGACGTGTATGGGTGTAAAGATTGTGGTGAAATCCCATTTAAAAAACAAGGGCAATGCTACAATTAGGAATATAGGAATATGAATGGAAACGATATACTGAATGGCTTTTTTAAGGTTATCATAAATTTTTCTACCCATGGCTACCGCATCAGTCATGTTCCATAAATCATCATCCGTTAAAATTAAAGCTGCAGTTGCTTTTGCCAATTCACTGCCTCGTTTTCCCATGGCTATTCCAATGTGGGCCGCTTTAAGTGCGGGACCATCATTAACACCATCACCAGTCATGGCCACTACTTCGCCATTTTCTTTTAATGCTTGAATTACTTTAAGCTTTGCTTCAGGAAACATTCGGGCAAATAAAGTAATCGTTTTTACCTTTTCACGCAGTGTAGGCATATCCATTTTTAGCACTTCATCGCCAGTGAGCACTTCATTATCATGTGCAAATGAAATCTGCTTTGCAATAGCCATGGCGGTTTCGGGATAATCACCCGTAATCATTTTCACATCTATCCCTGCTTTGTAAAAAGTTTGTAGTGTTTGAGTAATGTTATCTTTTGGTGGATCTTGAAATGCCATTAAACCCAAAAATTCGATGGGAAATTCATGCTGATTTTCGGGCCATTTGTTTTCACTCCATTTACTTTTACCTACACCCAATACACGAAGACCCATTGCGGCATATTGATGCACTTGTTCTCGTACCAATTCTTTTTCAGATTCCGGTAATATACTTTGCAAGAGCATGGCTTCTGGACCACCTTTCATGGCAATAATCATTTCATTTGTTGGCGAAGAAAAAATATGCGTCATCATGGGCGGCTTTCCACCTAAAGGATATTCGTGAACTTGTTTGAAAAAGTGCCTTTCGTCTTGAGTTGTTGATTTTTTATACAATTCATGAATGGCAATTTCCATTGGATCAAATGGATTGATTTCACTGCTCCACATGCCATAAGTGAGCACTTCGTTATCTTTTATCCCTTCATTTATTACATCAATCGATTGATTATTTTTAAACGAAAAAATAAAATCGAGTCGCATTTTATTTTGGGTAATGGTTCCGGTTTTATCGGCACAAATAACTGTTGCGGAGCCTAAGGTTTCAACATATTGAGGTTGTTTTACAATAATGTGATTGTTGCGCAACAAACGAAACGCCCCAAGTGCCTGAAAAGTGCTAAATGCAACCGGAATTTCTTCGGGCAAAATGCTCATCGCTAAGGTTAGTCCTTGTAAAATGGATTGTATAAGATCACTTGTTTTAAAATAATTTACCCCAACAATAACTAAAAAAGCAATACCGCCCACCCAAACCATGTACTGCACAAATGATTTTATTTGCTTTTGCAAAGGCGTCTTTTCTACTTCAACCTGCTGCAATGAAAGTCCAATTTTTCCAAACATTGTAGCCAAACCCACTGCTTCAGTAGCAATATAAGCACTTCCAGAAACAACCAAAGTTCCTCTGAACACTTCAGGATGACTTTCTTTATTTTTTTCAACCGGAAAAGATTCACCCGTTAAAATTGATTCATTTAAAGAGAAGTCGTTGGAGAAAATTATCTTTCCATCTGCAGAAACCACATCGCCTTCTTCAACATAAACGATATCATTAACCACAATTTCTTCTGTTTGAATGGAAATTAATTTGCCATTTCTCAAAACTTTTACATGTGGAGCGGATATTTTTTTAAGTGATAAAATGGCATTTCTGCTACGGAACTCTTGATAAATAGATATGCCGGAAACAAGTAAAATTGATCCCAGCATGATAAATCCTTCTTTAATTTGACCAAGCGAAAAATAAATAATGCATGAAGCCACCAACAAAATAAACATAGGTTCGGAAACCACTTCGCGTAATACGTTCCAAAAAACGCGGTCTTCTTTTACTTCCATATTATTGCTCCCAAAAGCCAACCTGTTTTCTAAAACTTCATTTTCATTTAATCCGGTTATATGTTCAGGTATTTGCATGTGCACAAATTTATACATTTCTAAAAATAATATGTAAGGACTTTTCGAATGTAACTATAAATTTTAGTTAGTTTTGAAAAAATTAAATTTAGTCTATGAAGCAAATTTTTTATGTTGCAATTTTAATATTAAGCATCAACAGCTGTTCAAAACAAACTCAAGATACAGATGCGGTAAATATTCAATTGTCGATTTCAACACCTAAATCCACAAACGTTTCAAATGCTGTTGTTGTTAAGAAGTTCCTTTTTGATGCATCACAAGCAGAAACTGCTGGTAATGCAGATTGGGTAATTGATGAAGACAACAGCAACCCACAAAGAATTCCAACTCCACTACAATCTACAGTTACAGCCACAACTGCGGTTACTTATTGGACAGGTGCTTTATCTAGCTGGGGCATTGCTTTAGCTAAAAAAGGCCATACTGTTCAAACGCTTCCTACAACAGGATTAATTACTTATGGTGTAACAACAAACACACAGGATTTAAAAAACTATGATGTATTTGTTGTGGTTGAACCCAATAAACAATTCACGTTATCAGAAAAACAAGCCATCATAAACTTTGTATCAAATGGCGGTGGTTTATTTATGTGTGCAGATCATACAGGTTCAGACAGGGATAATGATGGTTGGGATTCGCCAAAAATATGGAATGATTTAATGTCGAATAACGGCCTTAAAGCCAATCCATTTGGCATCACCGTATCATTGACGAACATTACTCAACTAAGCACCAATGTATTAACCAATAGCACTGGAAATCCTTTATTGAGAGGTACTGAAGGTGTGGTTACCAATTTAGATTATCACAATGGAGCAACACTATCATTAAACAAAACCGCGAATGCTACTGTTCAAGGGTTGATTTGGCAAAATAGTACCGCACAAACCAGCACAACAAAAGTGATGTGTGCTTCATCAACTTACGGAACAGGCCGTGTATTTGCTGTAACCGATAGTTCACCAATTGATGATGGAACAGGCGCACCAGGAAACACACTATATGTTGGATGGAGCTTATATTCACACACCAAATTATTTATGAACGCATCATTTTGGTTGGCAAAACTTCAATAAGCAACATTAAGATCTTAATGTAAAAAGCCTTCGAAATTCGAAGGCTTTTTACATTTACAAAATATCAATTAAAAAATATTTGAGCGATTTACTCAATTCATTTATTTCTTTTTCAAAATTATACACTTCAATACTCAATTTTTTAATGCTTTCACTTTCACCACCATCTTCAACAGCAACGGTTGATATTGATGAATGATTCAATGCATTTTTATTTCTTTCCAATTTTAATTTCATTAATTTAATTGATTCTTTTTTTTCTTCAAAAGATTTGGTGTACCAAGTCATTTTTTCGAAACTAATTTTATTGGTAAACCTTACCATTACATCATTTAACATCGTTTCTAAAGCTTCGATTTGCTTTTCATAAAAGTCAACATTCGAAATTAAACGTCTGCATTTTTGCATTTTAAAATCTTCAATAACAATATTCATAAGCATTTATTTTATACCCTTAAAAATGGTGGATAAATGGAATAAAATAAATGATATTAAAAGGCAATTGGGTAACCAATATCATCATTAAACCCAGATTTTGCAGTTGAAATCTATTACAGGAAAAAAAAACTGCAAATATATGCGTTTGCTTGATTTTTTGATCTTATCATATTTCAATGAAAAAAAGTTAGAATGATTTGAATCAAATCCACATCAATTATAATCATAAAAAAAGGTTTAATTCCTTTCTATTTTTACGAAGTATTTAATTATTAAACTAAAAATTATTATCATGAAAAAACAACTGTTTATTACAAGTTTATTTTTTATTTTGTTGTCTACCGCATATAGTCAGACTACTACAAAAATGGAACCAAAAAAATTCAACATTGGAGTATCAACAGGTCTTGCATTTCCTGTTGCCTTTTTTAATTCCAAAGATTACAACAAATATCAGGATCCTGGTTTTGCAAAAACTGGAATTAACATCAATTTGGAGGGGAGCTATAATTTTACTAGAAATTTAGGTATTGCCAGCAAATTTTTATATTCAAATTTCGGCGTTGATGAAGAATCAGCAAAGAGATATTTGAATAACAATATAAACCCAGCTTCTACTGATCATTGGCAGTATTGGGGAATATTGGCTGGACCGATGGGAACCATTGAACTTGCCGATAATTTTTCTATGAATGTTAAAGGGCTAATGGGCTATGGACGCGCTAATGCACCGATATTGAAATTTAATTTGGTAGGGATAACGGGTGTTCCTTTATCAACTTCTGATAAATGGTCGGATGCATTTGCTTGGCAATTTGGTACAGACTTCAAGTATAGATTTGCCAACAATTTCAATGTTTTTACAAACATCGACTACAGCTACATGAAGCCAAAATGGAATTTTGATATCTCTACTGGAGGAAGCAAAACAAGTGTAGTTCTTCACCAAAGAATGAGTGTTGTAAATGCAAATTTAGGTGTTGGTGTTGAGTTTTAGTATTGGATTATTTTTAAAAAAAATAGCCTATGGTTTTAAATCGTAGGCTATTTTTTTTTATTGTTTATTGTTTGTTGTTTGGTGTTTGAAGCCCCCTTCCCCAACCCTTCCCCCGAAAGGTGAAGTGAGTTGAAACACGAAGTTTTTTTCACACTAAGGCTCAAAGGCACGAAGTTTTTTCTTGACACGAAGGCTCAAAGACACACGAATTTTTTTAATAGAACAAAGATGCTAATAAATGGAAAATGCTTCCAACCTTTTTGAACTCATTGAACACATTGAACCTTTTGAACGTTTTCTTGACACAAAAGCCCAAAGACACGAAGTTTTTTTTGATTAGAGCGAGAAACAGAATGAGAATGAAGAAAAAAGTCGAAACTCATTGTTCTCTCTCACGCTCATTTTCACTCTGACTTTTTAAACCAGCGAAGCGTTTTAAACCTTCTCTTTTCCCAGTCTTTTTTTAATATCTAATTGATGTGCATCTGATGTTTGTTGAGCAAGTTCATAACCCGCATCTGCATGTCTGATAACGCCCATTCCTGGATCGTTTCTTAATACTCGGCTCAATCTTGCTTTTGCATCGTCGGTACCATCTGCTACGATAACCATTCCAGAGTGAATGCTGTAACCCATCCCAACGCCACCGCCATGATGCAACGAAACCCAACTTGCTCCACCTGCAGTGTTTACCAAAGCATTTAAAATTGGCCAATCGGCAACGGCATCAGAGCCATCCAACATTGCTTCTGTTTCACGGTTTGGACTAGCAACAGATCCTGTATCTAAATGATCGCGACCAATTACAATTGGTGCTTTTACTTTTCCCGTTCTAACTAATTCATTAAACGCTAAGCCAGCTTTTTCTCTTTCACCCTGACCAATCCAGCAGATACGTGCTGGCAATCCTTGGAACGCAATTTTTTCTTTCGCCATTTTCATCCAACGAATCATACCGGTATTTTCTGGAAATAATTCCATCATTAATTCATCTGTAACACGGATATCTTCAGGATCGCCACTTAATGCAGCCCATCTAAACGGACCTTTACCTTCGCAAAATAATGGACGGATATAAGCAGGTACAAAGCCAGGGAAATCAAATGCATTTTCAAGTCCTTGTTCTTTTGCTCTTGCTCTAATGTTATTTCCATAATCAAAAGTAATCGCGCCCATAGACTGCAATTCAATCATCAACTCAACATGTTTACGCATGCTGACATAACTGAGTCTTATATATTCATCTGGATTTTCTGTCCTTAAGGCATTTGCTTCTTCATTGGTTAAATGATGTGGGATATAGCCAATCAATGGATCGTGAGCACTGGTTTGATCCGTTAATGTATCTGGCACAATATTTCGATCAATCAAACGCTGCAATAGATTTACAGCATTACACAAAACACCGATGCTTACTGCTTTTCCTTCAGTTTTATATTGAAGTGCTTTATCGATGGCTTCATCAATATCAAGGTATTTTTCATCAAGATATTTCGTTTCTAATCTTTTGTCTATTCTCCACTCTTCTACTTCTGCAACAAGTGCAACCCCTTCATTCATGGTAATCGCCAATGGTTGAGCGCCACCCATTCCACCCAAACCTGCAGTTACATTTAGCGTCCCTTTTAAAGAACCGCCAAAATGTTTTGTTGCTGCAGAACCATACGTTTCATAAGTACCTTGTACAATTCCTTGGCTGCCGATATAAATCCAACTACCCGCGGTCATTTGCCCGTACATCATCAATCCTTTTTTCTCCAACTCATCAAAATGTTTCCAATTTGCCCAATTGGGTACAAGCTGCGAATTACTGATCAACACACGAGGAGAATCTTTATGTGTTTTTAAAATGCCAACAGGTTTTCCGCTCTGAATCAATAAGGTTTCATCTTCTTCTAAATCTTTGAGTCCTTTTATAATTAAATCTAATGATTCGATGTTACGTGCAGCTTTTCCTCTACCGCCATAAACAATCAATTCTTCGGGACGCTCGGCTACATTAGGATCTAAGTTATTCAACAACATTCTTAAAGCTGCTTCTTGAACCCAACCTTTACAATTTAAAGTGGTGCCCGTTGGGGTTTTGTATTTTTCAAAGTCGTATTTTAATTCAGACATAAATTATGTTTTAATGATTCAAATTATAATTTCTTAAAAATTCAACAGATTTAATCATATCGTCATGCATGATGCGATCGGCATCGTTGAATGATATTTCATTCCTAAATGAAACAATGATTTTTTCCAATTGTTCGGAAGTTTTTAAAGGTCTTCTAAAATCTATCGCTTGAATGGCTGTAAGTAATTCTATCGCCAATACTTTTTCTACATTATCAATTACACGTTTGCATTTCACCGCACCATTTGCGCCCATACTCACATGATCTTCTTGATTTATACTTGAAGGAATTGAATCAACACTACTTGGCGTGCACAATTGTTTATTTTCACTCACAATACCAGCAGCGGTATATTGCGGAATCATAAATCCAGAATTCAATCCAGAGTTTTTAACCAAAAATGGAGGCAAGTTGCGTAAACCGCTGATTAACTGATAGGTTCGTCTCTCGCTAATGTTTGCCAATTCACTCATCGCAATGGATAAAAAATCGAGCGTTAAAGCTAATGGTTGTCCGTGAAAATTTCCTCCACTCAAAATCAAATCTTCATCGGGGAAAACATTTGGATTATCGGTAACGGAGTTTATTTCTTTGATAAAAACCTGACTTACATAATTGATGGTATCTAAAGTTGCGCCATGCACCTGAGGAATACATCTAAAAGAATACGGATCTTGGACCTGAGATTTTTGTTGAGCAACGATTTCGCTACCCTTCAATAAATCACGCATCGTTTCCGCCACTTTTACCTGCCCTTCGTGCGCTCTAATCTCATGAATATGTTTATTGAATGGAGAAACCACCCCATCAAATCCTTCGAAACTTATTGCAGAAATGATATTTGCCCATTGCATTAAACGATGCGACTTTGCCAAACAATACGAACCATAACTGCTCATAAATTGGGTACCATTAATTAAAGCCAGTCCTTCTTTACTTTGAAGTTTTATCGGCTCCCATAAAAATCGGTTCATTACAACCGAAGCTGGAATTTTTTTGCCTTCAAAATATACTTCACCCAATCCTAGCAAGGGCAAACACAAATGACTTAAAGGAGCCAAATCACCCGAAGCGCCTAATGAACCTTGTGTATAAATAACGGGAATAATATTGTTGTTATACATCTCCATCAAACGCTCTACCGTTTTGGTTTGTACACCCGAATGTCCATAGCTCAACGATTTAATTTTAAGCGCAAGCATGATTTTCACGATATCAGACGGCACTTCATCACCCAAACCACAAGCATGTGATTTGATCAGATTTTCTTGTAAAATTTCAAGTTGATTATTATCAATTCTTACATTTTGCAAAAATCCAAAACCAGTGTTGATGCCATAATGCAGTTCATCGTTTCCGGTCATTTTATCATCGAGATATTTGCGGCATTTGGCAATTTTTGCCAAGGAATCATCATTCAATGCCAATTTTGTACTATTGGAACCAAGTGTTTCAATGTCTGAAATCTGCTCAATCGGAGCGTCTATTTTAAAAATGGGATTGCTCATTAAAAAAGAAATTGGTTTATTATTTTACGAGGTCAAAAATAGTGAAAAAAGAGTTTGTTTGATGTTTTAGAGGTTTGGGATGTTTGAGAGGTTTTTGAGGTTTTTGA
>VFKL01000192.1 GCA_009885535.1 Chitinophagaceae bacterium
GCCATTTTTTAGATAATGGAATATTTGCACTTGCTGAAATGGTATTGTTATAAAAATAGCCACGATTGTTGGAACGTAATAATTGTCCACGGGTGTTGTTTGAAAGTACACCAAATGTTACATTGATTTTTTCATTGGATAAAAAGGCAAAACTGTTAACTGAAGAAAAACCAAATTCGCCAATTGCACTTCCAATTGAAAGGCTTTGTTTTTTTTCTTTTTTGAAAGATGAAAATGAATGAGTAATGATGTTTATTACACCACCTACAGCTTCAGAGCCATAAATTGCAGAAGCAGGGCCTTTTAGAATTTCGATTCTTTTAATATCGCCAGGAGCTACAGGAATATAACCTGAAAAATGTCCAGTGATGGGATCGTTTATTTTGATGCCATCTATTAAAACCAATATTTGCTGATAGGTTGCACCACGTATGACTATGTCTGATTGCGAACCCGCAGGACCTCTTTGTTGTACTTCAATTCCACCTTCAACTTTTAATAAATCATCAATACTTATTACCGATAACTGGTTGAATAGTTTACCATCTATTACAGAAATGTCTTTTCCAGAAACACTATTTTTTTGAAAAGCGGCTCTGTTGTTGGTAATGTTTACCTCTTCTAAATTCGTGTACTCTTGAGCGTTTGTTGAAATAGAATTCATTAACGCCCAAATCAAATAAATTTTCTTCATTATAGCTTTTTTGGGTTAAGCAATCCTTTTTTAAGAAAGCGCACAAAAGTAGTAAAGAAATGATTTTATTTAAGGTAAAAACAAAAACAATTTTAGGAAAGAAATATTTTAATATTGTTCAGATTGATTCGGGAAATCGCCTGATTTTATATCTGAAATATAATTGGTTACCGCTTGATTGATTAATTCGTCTAAGTTTAAATACGTTCTCAAAAAACGAGGTTTAAATGTAGAGTTGATGCCTAACATATCGTGCATCACCAATACTTGTCCATCACAACTTCCACCAGCACCAATGCCAATTGTAGGAATATGCAAACTTTCAGAAACTTCTTTTGCCAATGAAGCCGGGATTTTTTCTAAGACGATGGCAAAGCAACCAGCTTCTTGTAGTAGGAGTGCATCTTTTTTTAACTTTATGGCTTCTTCTTCTTCTTTTGCACGAACAGAATAAGTGCCAAATTTATAGATGCTTTGCGGGGTTAATCCCAAATGTCCCATTACTGGAATTCCTGTGCTCACAATACGTTTTACAGATTCTACCACTTCTTCGCCTCCTTCTAATTTCACAGAATGTCCACCGGTTTCTTTCATAATCCTTATAGCAGAATTTAATGCTTCTTTTGAATTGCCTTGATAACTTCCAAAAGGCATATCTACAACAACTAAGCATCTTTCAATTCCACGAACCACACTTTGTGCGTGATAAATCATTTGATCTAGTGTAATAGGCAAAGTCGTTTCATGTCCAGCCATCACATTACTAGCACTGTCTCCAACCAATATAATATCAATGTTTGCTTGGTCGAATAATTTGGCAAAGGAATAATCGTATGCTGTTAGCATGGAGATTTTTTCCCTTTTATCTTTCATTAGCTGAATAGTGTGGGTCGTTATCTTTTTTCTTTCTTTATTTTCAGACATTGTAGAAATTGGAATTATTGAAATGATATTTTACCAAACTAAAGCACTAGCACCCAAAATTGCCGCATCGGATTCTTTAAGTTCGCTAAAAATAAGTTTTACTTTGTTTTTAAAAATAGGAAGTAAGTTTGCTTCCATGTGTTTTCTTGTTGGGTTTAGCAACAAATTACCTGCATTGGTTAAACCGCCAAATAATACGATTGCTTCAGGAGAGGAGAACATCACAAAGTTTGCTAGAGATTCACCTAAAATTTGCCCTGTAAATTCAAAAATTTCGTTGGCAATTGAATCGCCTTGTATGGCGCATTCATAAACGGTTTGACTGGTTAGGTCGTTGATCGTATAGTTGCGAAGCAAGGATTCTTTATCTGGGCGCATGGTTAGCAATTCTATTGCGGTTTCTCTAACGCCAGTTGCTGATGCATAAGATTCTAAACTACCACGCATGCCTGTACTTTTATGAAGTCTTCCACCTGTACGAATTATAGTATGCCCAAGTTCACCTGCAAATCCATCATGTCCAACTACAATTTTGCCATCTATAATTATTCCACTACCAACGCCTGTACCAAGTGTGATGGTAATAAAATGTTTCATTTTTTTTGCACAACCAAAAAGCATTTCACCCACAGCCGCAGCATTAGCATCATTGGTTAAACGGGCAAGAATGCCGAACTTTTTAGTAATCAATTCGGCCATTGGAATAATGCCTTTCCATTTTAAGTTTGGCGCGTATTCTATAGTTCCGGTGTATATATTTCCATTTGGGGCACCCATTCCAATACCAACAATATTTTCAATGCCACCCACTTGTTTAATCATGGGTTGCAGTTTCGAATACAATTCGTGAATAAAATCCTCTATGAAATCGTGTTCATTACTGGGTATTCTTCCTTGAACTACAATTTGACCTTCTTGATTTACAATGCCAAATTTTGTTGTAGTTCCACCAACGTCTATACCGATTGCATATTTATTGTTCATGTTATATTGATTAAGTCAAAAGTTAAAATTTAAAAGTCAAAATTGTTTGTTGCATGTTTACTAATTTTTTACTTTTTACTTTTGATTTTTTACTTTTTTTAAATTTAATGTCCTCCACCAACTGATGCACTTGATTCAAAACTAACGCCTTGTTTTTTCAAAATTGCGCCAACCGCCAAAGCGAAAAATGCTAAATATCCAAAACAAACTACAGGAATCCAATATGAATTTTGAATGCCAATTACGTCTGCTAATTTTCCTTGAATTGGAGGAATAATTCCGCCACCCAAAATCATCATGATTAAAAATGCAGATCCTTGGGTTGTATATTTCCCTAAACCTGCTATTGACAATGTAAAAATACAAGGCCACATGATTGAGCAACATAAGCCACCACTTAAAATGGCATAAGTTCCAATAGTTCCCGTTGTTTGTGTACCAATGATCATAGCAACAACACCCAAAACACCAAAAATTAATAAAGTTCTTACAGGTTTGTCTTTGCTGAAATAAAACGCAGCAATTTGTATGATTACGCAGAAAATATAGTAGTATAAAGGTTTCATGTCGTAACCCGCAACTGTATTTACACCTAAGATTATTCCGAAGGCAATCAATGGAACGATGATTTGTAATAATAATTTATTGGTGCTAGACAATTTAAAAGCAGATACAGCTCCAGCCCAACGTCCAATCATCAAACTTCCCCAATACATAGCAATGTATGGTGTAGCTTCAGAAGCTTGTTTACCTCCAAAATTATCTAATTTCAAAAGTTCGCCAAGGTTACTTCCAATAGCCACTTCAACACCTACATACACGAAAATCGCCAACATGCCTAAAACAAGTTGAGGGTATTTCATAGCACCCCAACCTTCTGATTTTTTTGAAGCGCTTAAATTTGCAAAAAGCAATCCGAAAACAACAACGCCTAATGCACCAAGCAACCAATTTAAACGATACGCGTTCATGTCTTTAATAACATCTGAAGAGGCGTTTGTTAAATCGGTTTTATAACTACTAAAAACTGGCGCAAACATCATAACCAATAAACCTGTCATGATAATCAACATGTACAAAGCTTTGTTTGCTTTTTCAGTTTCCTCTTCCATAATGCCTGAAGGAACTTTTTTAGCAAAATGAAAAAGCGCAGCAGCGGCTACAAATAATCCACCCACACAAGTATATAAAATGATTACTTTTCCTAAACCTAAAGCAGCAATTTGTTCATCAGTTACTGCAGCCGTTGTACCAAACAATGCCAATGCTACTACGATTGGGCCAATAGTTGTACCAAATGAATTGATACCTCCACCTAAATTTACACGACTGGTTCCTGTTGAAGGATCGCCTAACGAAATGGCGAAAGGTTGTGCAGCCGTTTGTTGCAATGAAAATCCAAGTGCAACGATGAATAACCCAACCAACATACCAGAAAATGTATTAGCGTTAACGGCAACTATCATTGCGGCAGCACCAATGGCAGAAAAAAGTAAACCAAATACGATACTTTTTTTATATCCCCATTTTCCTACTAAATCTTTTCCTCCGAATGAACCATATGCAAATAATCCCAAAGCACCAATATAATATGCAGTATAAAAAGCGAAATCAATCAACTGACTTTGAAACTGATCAAGATTAAAATAATGTTTACAAAATGGAATGAAAATGCTATTGCCAGCTGCAATAAATCCCCAGAAAAAAAACACAGTTACCAAAGTGCCTAAAGCGCCATAGTTTGTTGGAATTAAATTTGATGATTGAACTTGTTCTTTTTGATTCTCTATCATGGTTTTTATTTTTTGTGCTGAAATTAGTGAAGTTTTTTAAAATTTTTAAAAAATATTTTGTGTTGTTTAAAATTGAGTGGCGTATTAAGTTGATTTTTTAGAAGATGTTTGTTAATTTGTTATTTTATTTCAACTTTTTAATCAATTTTTTAAAATGGAGATTTTGCATGTTAGTGCCGAATGTTACCCGGTAGCAAAGGCAGGTGGTTTGGCAGATGTTGTTGGCGCATTACCAAAATATCAAAACGAATTGGGGCATTATTCAAAAGTTGTTATGCCCATGCATAAAACAGAATTTTTACATCAGCATTCTTGGGACTTGATTCATAAAGGTTATTTTGATTTTGATGGCGAAACGACGCGCTATACCATCATCAAAGAAAAAACGAATGTGCTTGGGTTTGAGTTGTATTGCGTGGATGTATTTGGATTATTAGATAGAGATAAAATTTACGGATATCCTGATGACCATATTCGATTTTTGGTGTTTCAACGTGCTGTAATAGATTGGTTGATGCAATGGGAATTGCTTCCCGATGTTGTTCATGTGCATGATCACCATACTGGACTTATTCCATTTTTCATGAAATATGGATATGCGTATCAACGATTAAATAAAATCAAAACAGTACTTACCGTTCACAATGCGCAATATCAAGGTTGGATGAATTGGAGCAACACAAAATATTTTCCTGAGTGGGACAATTGGAAAGCAGGATTATTGGAATGGAACAATCAAATCAATCCTTTGGCATCAGCTATAAAATGTGTAGATCGCGTTACTACAGTGAGTGAAAGTTATATGAAAGAGTTGTTTCATGCTGCGAATGGACTAGAAACTTTATTTGCTTACGAATCTAATAAATGCTTCGGCGTTGTGAACGGAATCGATTTCAACGTTTGGAATCCACAAACAGACGACAAACTATTTTTTAATTACAGTGAAAAAAACATTTCAATTGGTAAGCAATACAACAAAGAAAATTTGTGTACCCAATTTGGATTTGATGCCAATTTGCCGCTGTTTATTTTCATTGGAAGATTGGTAGGAGAGAAGGCTGCTGATTTATTGCCTGAATCAATTAAACAAGCTTTATCTCTTTATCCATCTCAATTTAATTTTTTAGTATTGGGAAATGGCGAACCAAGCATCGAAACAGAATTGAGTTATCTGCAATTAAATGGGTATGGTTATTTTAATACACAAATTGCATTTAATGAAAACTTGAGTCATCAAATGTATGCCAGTGCTGATTTTTTATTAATGCCAAGTAGGGTAGAGCCATGTGGATTAAATCAATTGTACGCGCTTCGTTATGGCACGATGCCTATTGTAAGAAGAACTGGTGGATTAAAAGATACTGTAATTGATATTGGTGATAAGGACGGTTTTGGTATTTGTTTTGAACAAGCAAGTGTACAAGACATTGTTGATTCTATTGGAAGAGCCATTTATTTGTATCAAAACACAACTTCAATGTTGAGTTTCAGAAAAAAAATGATGCATATCAACCACAGTTGGGAAAACAGTGCAGAAAAATATATTAAAATTTATCAAACAATTTCATAGTTTTGGAAACATGGCAAACAAAAATGTAATATCCGTTATTTTAGGTGGTGGAGCAGGTTCTAGATTATATCCATTAACTGCAACAAGAAGCAAACCTGCTGTACCTATTGCAGGTAAATATCGATTGGTAGACATTCCGATTTCTAATTGCATAAATAGTGCAATAAATAGAATATTTATTTTAACCCAATATAATTCCGCGTCACTCAATAAGCATATAAAAAACACATATCAGTTTAGTGGATTCAGCAAAGGCTTTGTAGATATACTTGCTGCGGAACAAACACCGGATAGCCCAGGATGGTTTCAAGGTACTGCGGATGCGGTTCGTCAATCGTTAAAACACATCAACAAAATTGAGTTTGATTACGTGTTGATTTTAAGTGGCGACCAATTGTATCAAATGGATTTTGGTTTAATGATTGATACCCATAAAAACACGGGTTCGGATATTTCCATTGCCACCATACCTGTAAATGAGAGAGACGCGACCGAATTTGGCATCCTCAAATCGAATGAGGAAAACTTCATCACCTCATTTATAGAAAAGCCAAGCAAAGAAATGCTTCCCGATTGGATTAGTGATACTGGAGAAATCATGCAATCGCAAGGGCGCAATTATTTGGCATCAATGGGTATCTATATTTTCAATAGAAAAGTTTTGTTTGATTTGTTACAAACGGAAAAAAAAGATGCTAAAGATTTCGGTAAAGAGATTATTCCGGATTCCATCAATCATTTTAAAGTATCTAGTTATCAATACGATGGCTATTGGACAGATATCGGGAATATCTATTCTTTCTTTGAAGCCAATCTTTCACTAACCCTCGACTTACCACCATTTAATTTGTTTGATAACGAAAATATGGTTTTTTCAAGAGCCAGAATGTTGCCCCCCGCAAAAATAAGTGGTACAAAAATCAATCAATCTTTAATTGCGGAAGGTGCTATCATACATGCCGAAACCATAAGCAATTCCGTTATTGGCATTAGAAGCCGAATTGGTAAAGGAAGTAAAATTACCAGCTGTTATATTATGGGAAATGATTTTTTTGAAACCATAAATCAAATTACAGAAAACGACAATTTAAATATTCCCAAATTAGGAATAGGTGATTATTGTGAACTAACCAATGTAATTGTGGACAAAGATTGTCGCATTGGAAACCATGTAAAAATTAATGGTGGTGCACATTTGGAAAATATGAATCACCCATTATTTACTGTAAAAGATGGCATTGTAGTAATAAAAAAGAATGCCATGATTAATGATGGTTTTGAACTGTTGGCTTAGCCCATTTTAATCTATAACTGGTTTTAAATTGAGATTAAATGAGTTTAACCCAAATTTTGCAGTTGAATAATTTTATGCCAAGGTGTCTTATTTTTGTTTTTATGAATCATGAATACAGCGATAAATTAGTAACTCCTTGGGGCGGAATGCAGGAGATGAAAAAACTGATTGACAAAACAGGGATTAGCAAAAAACTTGGCGAACTTAATTTGCCAGAGGGGAAAAGTAATAATACAATTGATGCAATAAGTATTATAGAAAGCTTTTGGGTTAGTATTTGGATAGGCTGTTTTAGGTTTAGCCATACAGCGGTAGTTCGCTTAGATAAAGTATTATGTGAAATATTTGGTTGGAAACGAGTGGCATCAGGAACTACATATGGAAGGTTCTTCAAAAAATTCACGCCATCTCTCAATAATTCAGTTTTTATAGAATTAAACAGTTGGTTTTTTGAACAGGTACAATTTGATAATTATACACTGGATGTAGATAGTAGCGTAATCACAAGATATGGAGAGCAAGAAGGATCAAAAAAAGGGTACAATCCCAATAAGCGCGGTCGCAATAGCCATCATCCTTTGTTTGCTTTTGTAAACGACATCCGAATGGTGGCGAACTGTTGGAATAGGAGTGGCAATACGAGCAGCAGTAATAATTGTATTAATTTTTTGGAAGAAACATTTGCTATACTGAGAAACAAGAAAGTTGGCTTGTTTAGGGCTGATAGTGGTTTCTGCAGTGAAACAATATTGAAATTTATTGAGGAAAAGAATATAGCCTATGTTATGTCGTGTAAGCTGTATGCTAATCTTCAAAGCGCTATTTATAGTGTTGCAAAATGGCAACCCCTTGGAATGGGGATATGGATTACAGAAATGGAATTTAAGCAAGGAGGCTGGAGTAAACCGAGAAGAATCATTGTGATTAAGCAGCAGGAAGAAGTACGTAAGAAATCAACAGGTAAAAGATTGACTAGTCTTTTCAAGTTGGAAGATATTGACCAAGATAAAGTATATAAAACTCGTTATCATGCATTTGTAAGTAACCAAGAGTTACCAGCAGTAGAAATTTGGGAGCAATACAAAAGACGTGGTGATGCAGAAAACAGAATCAAAGAGCTTAAAGAAGACTTTGGAGTTCAAGGATTTTGCATGGATAATTTTTGTGCAACAGAAACAGCCATGAGGTTTGTAATGGTCGCCTATAATTTGATGAGTTTGTTTAGGTTATTAACGCTTCAAAAGCAACCCTATCCTAGACTTTCAACATTAAGATTCAACTGCTTTGCAGTAGGATCTTGGGTGGATGACAATGTGCTTAAAATGTCTGTTCCACTTAAAAGAAGGCAATGGTATGAGAGTCTTTTCTCCTTTATAGAAAATACAAAACTGCCATTAAGTCTTACAGGTTAGTCAACTGCAAAATTTGGGTTTAATGAAAAATAGCTAGAAACCATTTCGCATAGTCAAAATATAAAAGCCCATAGTTTCAAAACTATGGGCTTTTAAAATATTTGAAAAATCTGAGTTTACAACATTACGTTCCAAATCATCATTTCTAACCATTTTCTCGAATCAGGATCATCACCATCACTCCAATCTTTTATTTTGTCGTACACGGTTGCTCCGATTGTTTTTTTACTAAAAATATTTTTAGATGGCGCTGGTGATTTTATTTCACTTGCATTTGTTAAAGGCCCAATTGAAGTAGCAATCCATGACGTATACATTCTTGGAATCGTCATGCCTAAAATCATACCTGGCAATCCATTGATGCTACAAGGCCCGCCAGAAATATTTATGTCTTCGGTATAAAATACAAATACATAAACACTGTCCATTATTTTACCCGTTGCTTTTCTGCAGTTATAACCCGCGATGATTCTGTTTTCGTTGGATAATTTCCAATCGATTTTTGAAATAGAATCCTGGATGTTAAAAGATGTACCAAAAACTTCTTTTATCATACTCAATTTGTTTGTATTAAAATCCGAATACCAAAGCGATTGCTCGTCACTTTTATTCATCATGTCAGTAGCAAAGTCTTTATTTTCCCAACGATCAAAACGGTACAAACTTTTGTTTTCCGAAAAGGAGTATTTATAAAATGTTGTTTTAAAATTGGGCATTTTGTCTTTCATCATTTCAGCCCAACCTGAGTTGCCCATTGATTTTTTTAAATTGGTTTTTACTTCAAATACAATTTCACCCGATTCTACATATTGTGCTTGAAGATTGAACGCACCTAAAAAAATGAAGGCGAATATTATTGATAATTTTTTCATGTTTCTTTATTGTTTTAATAACCTTTATATGTGGTTACTTAACCTAGTTAAATTTGTTTATTTTTTTGTTGATTTGTTTTTAAAATCCCATGTAAAACCAATCATGAAATAACGCTGTAAACGTTGATTTCTTTCTTCAGAAAATGTGTTGCCATAGTAGTTTCTATCGACTCCTTGATTTTGATTTAAAATATCCCTTACTTTAAAATAAACCGTGTATTCATTCTTTTTAAACGTGCGTTGTAATTGAGCATTTAAAATATGTACGTTTAAATTATCTGTTTGTGATGCCAATTTCTGACGTGCATAAAAATCGTATTCTGTAGAGATTGACCATACTTTTTTGTAATACACTTTACCGTCGAATGAGAAAGTGTTCGTTTTAAACGTATTTTTTGTTTTCGTTTGTCCGTTGGTGTTATAATTGATATTCACATCGTTTTGTAAAGCAAAATCATATTTGTCGGCTTTTGATTTACGCAATTCTAAACTCAATCCACCAGATGTTGTATTTGAAAAGCTTGTGAAATTATTGATGATATCAGAGAATTTAGAGTAACTAACATTTGAACTTGCTTGCACATATAAATCTGCTTTTTTGATTTTGTAACCAAACCCTGCCCATAAATTGGCTGAAATATTTCCGTTTGTATTGATGGGTCTTGAAACCGTTTTTCCAGAATTTGCATCAATACCTTTATTGTACGTGATGGCATTAATACTTTGTGAAAAACTTAAGTTTTGGTAGTTCCAAAGTTCTTTTAAGAAGTTGTAGCCATTATGCGTAACTGAAATATTATTTGTAAACGAAGGTTTTAAATCTGGATTTCCTACAAATTGGTTAAACAAATTGGTATTGTTTGCAATTGGTTGTAATTGATTAATAGTTGGTTGAGTCATGTATCCACGATATTTTACCCTTAACGTATGATTCCCTTTATACGTATAAACGAAATTGGCATTTGGGAAAGGATTGACAAAGTTTCTTTTGTACGTTTTGTTAAGCGTTCTATCCAATAAATTAAAATCGGTAATCCCAAATCCTGCTCCAAAATTGAATTTAATTTTTTTGAAATTATAGTTGAATTTAGCAGAAGGTGTTTGGATCACAATATTTTGTTTGAAATCATTTGTTAATGAATCTACAGGCGCATCATAACCAATTCCACCAAGGGATTCTGTAAACGTATTTTGATTATTTATAGCACCATTAACCGATAACTCATACGCCAATTCCATTGCCCATTTTTTTGATAAAGGTTCGGTATAATTAATTTTAGAGGATAATTTATCGGTTGTTTTTTTATTTGATGTAAACTGATCTATCAAAACATTTAAAGTGTCGCCAAATTCATATGAATTGTTTCCAGATCGTAAATAATTTTCTCCATTTGATTGAAGGTGATTCCAATCTGCATTGATTGATAATGTACGTTGTGGCTTTCTAAATTTATGTTTGAATACGATGTTTGCTGAAGTTGAATTTTTATCTGTTTCGTTTTTCGAATTTCTAATGCTGTTATTTTTTAAAGTACCATATTTACCTATGGTTTCAGCTGTAGTATTTACTTCACTTTTTGAATGATAATAATTGCCTCTTACGGTTAATTTGATGCTATTTGCCGAATCAATATTAGCATCATAAATCAACGTGTTTTTGAAATTGTATCTACTGATATTGGTGTTCACGCTTGATTGTTCATTTAAAATAGAATCACCCAATTGAGTGATGTTTTTTGAGGAAGAAAGATTGGTATAATCTTGCTGATTGTATTTTGGAGAGAAATTTAAATTGTGTTTGTTGTTCCATTTGTTGCTGTATTGCAAACCTGAATTTACATTTCTTAAAAATCCATTTTCAGTATTGATGTTTATTTCGTCGTCACTACCAGAGCTGCTAGAAAAAGAAAATGAGTAAATTCCATCTTCATCATACATTTCAAAACTACCATCATCATTACCACCATAACGCTGTTGCTCTTGCCAGCTTAATCCATCTTGTCCGGTATTGCCATTAAGTACAAATGCCGATAATTTACGTTTGCCTTTAAAAGAGCCGTACATGAAATTATTATTGAAACGATTGTCTATGTTTTGTGCAGTTCCTCCTGATAAAGCCACTTTTCCAAAATAACCTTTCTTTTTATCTTCTTTCAATTTGAGGTTAATGGTTTTTTGTGTATTCCCATCATCTATTCCTGTGAAAGTAGCTTGATCCGATTTTTTATCAAAAACTTGAACTTCTTTTACCGCATCAGCGCGTAAATTTTTAACGGCCATTCCTGGGTCATCGCCAAAAAACTCTTCACCATCTACCAATACTTTCTGCACTTTTTCACCCATTGCTTTGATGTCGCCGTTTCTATCCACCTGAATTCCGGGTAATTTTTTCAGCAATTCTTCCACATTGGCATTTGCACTTACATTAAAACTATCTAATGACTATCCGCTATTCGGTGCATTGGGCATACCATGAATATGAAATAGCAACGTTTAATAAGTTATGAAATAGCCTTTTACCATGTTTTCTTCTATTGAATTTATA
>VFKL01000157.1 GCA_009885535.1 Chitinophagaceae bacterium
AGATGCTGGATAGCAGAGTGTTCCAACAACAAACAACAAACAACAAACAACAAACAACAGACAACAAACAACAAACAACAAACAACAAACAACAAACAACAAACAACGGCAGACGAAAATCCCCAACTTCTTAAACCTCTTAAACTTCTCAAACCTCATAAACCTTAAACGACCACCACCACCTTTTTAAACTTCCTCACCTCGCCTTTTAAATTAAATACCTCAAAATAAACCAAGTAAATTCCGGATGGCAATTTTTTGTTTTGATCGTCTAACCCGTTCCACATAAAACTGCCGTTTATTCCACAAATAACTGATCGTTGAAGTGTTTTTATTTTTCTGCCTGAAGCATCAAAAACGATTATGGTTGCTACATTTCCAGGTTCCGAAAATGAATATTGAATCGAAGCGATATCGTCTTTTCCATCATTGTTTGGCGTAATCATTTCGGGTAAAATTTTGACTTCTTGATTCAAATATTCGCCTGAAATATTTTGAGAATTTTTATACCCAGGCGTACCATATCCAACAGAAGATGCTGCACTATGCCAATTGTTTTCGTCTTGCGTTTTTTGATTATAATTTATTCGTTCTAATGAAATTCCTTCTGTGTTTTCTATCAACTTAAAATGCCAATCATCATTGTATTTTAATTGGTCCAATATTTTTCCTTGTTCATTCAATACCAACACATTTCCTTCGTCATCATTAAACGATGGCAATGCATTTACTTGGATTATGTATTCCGGATTTTTTGCAAAATATCCTCGTTTTACGACTGCAGCATTTGTTGTTAGCAACATATAATCTTTTGGAAAAAATAGAATGTCTTCTGTTGTAATCGGACTAATATTATCTATTTCATTTAAGGTGTTCCAATTTGCCATAAATAAATTTTTTAGATTAATTATTTTATTGCTTCGGTTGTATAATTCTACATAATCAACACCATCTGATTTTGGATTAAATAAAACCTCATTTACTACCACATCAAAACTATCAGCTTGTTCTGTTAATCCCACCCTAGCCGAATTGCTTATGCCAATTTCATTTCCAACACAATCTTTTATGCCTTCTACTTTAATTACATAAATTTTATTTTTCAAAATTGGGTTTGGCAAGGTGAGGTTAATTTGATTAAACAACGGTGGAATCGGAGTTGCATTTATCGCCCTTCCGATTCCATCGCTTATTGAATATTGTAAAGGATTTGATGCGTTAATGCTATCTAAAGGTTCATTAAATTTCAAACGAATATGCAAACTGTCTATGGAAAATGCACGCGTAAACTTGGGTAATATCTCATCCGGGTTTAGCGCATCTTCACTATTTATTTTTCCCGGAGTGGCGCCGATTGAAGAAGTAGATGCGGTCCAATTTTCACTACCCAAACAAGGGGTATTTAAATCAATCATTTCCAAACTCCAACCGCCTTGCTTTTTCAATTCATTTTGATACCAAGTGTCGGAATACTCAACGGCATGAATGGTTTTGCCTTCAGGGGATAATAAATATATTAAATCACCCCCATTGGATAGGGATGGGAAACTCGTAACCGATTTTGAGGTAGCAAAATTATTTAGTGCTGCCACGGATCCTGAACTGCATATTAAAATAGAACTATCGGGTTGTAAGATATATAAAGGTATTGGTCCGCTTTTACCGGATGGTTTTGCAATTCTACAACCCATTAAATTGACATTATGGTTACTCACGTTTCTCAATTCAATCCATTCCACCTCAGGCAATCCAAATGATGGCGAAGGATCTGCCATGATTTCATCTATGACAATTTCGTATGGCTGGATGGGAAGTGAAGTGTCAATATTTAATGCTATTAATAAAGGGAAAATAATACTTGATAATAAAGTGTTCAGCATATTTGTTGGTTTGTTTTGTCAAACGTAGCCAGTATAACACTGAATAAAATTTAAAAGTAAATATTAACCAACTTAAATGTTTACAAACGAATTATGCCCCTTCAATTTCAAATAGACTTCATTTTTCAATATAATTTCTGAATAGAATCTAAATTTTTAATAATCAAGTAACTTCTTATAAACTCTATTGTTGTTCACTTAAATTTGTAACATAAAAAATAATTTATGAAAGTAGCGGTTATTGGTGCCACAGGATTAGTTGGGTCTAAAATGTTGGAAGTTTTGGCGGAAAGAAATTTCCCAGTTACTGAAATCATTCCAGTTGCCTCTGAAAAGTCTATTGGAAAAAAAATAAAATTTAAAGAAAAGGAATTTGTTGTAGTAGGCATGGATACAGCAATAGCGGCTAAACCCAATGTCGCCATTTTTTCTGCTGGCGGTGCTACTTCATTAGATTGGGCGCCAAAATTTGCAGCGGCTGGCATTACCGTTATCGATAACTCAAGCGCATGGAGAATGGATCCGGATAAAAAATTGGTGGTTCCTGAAGTGAATGCAGATTGCTTAAATATTCAAGATAAAATCATTGCAAACCCCAATTGTTCTACCATTCAATTGGTGGTGGTTTTGAAACCATTGCATGAAAAATATACAATCAAACGAGTAGTAGTTAGTACCTATCAAAGTGTTACGGGTACTGGCGTTAAAGCGGTTGATCAACTGATGAACGAAAGAAAAGGTATCAAAGGCGAAATGGCCTATAAATATCCGATTGATTTGAATGCGATTCCTCACATAGACGTTTTTTTAGACAATGGCTATACTAAAGAGGAAATGAAAATGACCAATGAAACCAAAAAAATAATGGGTGATGATTCAATTATGCTCACGGCTACCTGCGTTAGAATTCCAACGATTGGTGGACATAGCGAATCGGTTAACATTGAGTTTGAAAAAGATTTTGACATTTTGGAAATCAAAACACTTTTGGCAAATACCCCTGGTGTGGTACTTCAAGATGATGTAGATAATTTTATTTATCCAATGGCATTAACTGCACATCATAAAGACGACGTTTTTGTTGGCCGAATTAGAAGAGATGAAACCCAAGCCAATACAATGAATTGTTGGATTGTAAGCGATAATTTACGCAAAGGTGCGGCTACAAATGCGGTTCAAATTGCGGAGTATTTGTTGAAGAATGGTCTCATATAAAGAGGTTTGAGACGTTTAAGAGGTTTGTTGTTTATTGTTTGTTGTTGGAACTTTCATCTATCATCTAGGATCCAATACGTTTGGTGTTTGGCGTTTGGAGTTTAATGCATAAAACGGTACGAAATCATATATATTATCTAGCATCGGGAATCTAGCATCTCGAAATATACTTCCAACCTTTTGAACTCATTGAACCCATTGAACCTTTTGAACCATTTTTTCTGTTCAACTTATTAAACCTCTCAAACCTCTCAAACCTCCTTTCCAAAAAAAAATTCCCAATTTTAATTTTAAGTTAAGTTTTTTACTATATTTAATTTTAAAAAAAACTTAACATTTTAAACTAAATCCAAAAAAATGAGAAAAGTACTCTTAGCCTTGTTGGTTATGATGTTTGTATCGTTGGGCGTTTTTGCGCAAAAAACGATTACAGGAAAGGTAACCGATGCAAGTGGCAAACCGATTTCAAATGTTTCAGTGCTTGTGAAAGGAACCAAAGTAGGTGCCGCTACAGCAGCTGATGGAACCTACAGTATTCAAGTTCCTGCGAATGGAAAAGTGTTAGAATTTAGTTCGCTAAATTTTGAAACGTACACCATCAACATTGGATCAAAATTGATTATTTCACCTAGTTTAAACCCTGCCGAATCAAAAGATATGGCTGAAGTGGTTGTAACGGGTATAAGTAAAATTAAGAAATCACAATATGCAGGGGCGGCTACAAAAATTTCTGAAAAAGATTTAAAAAATCAACCTGTTGGATCTTTCGATCAAATATTTCAAGGTCGTGCACCAGGTATTACCGCTTTAACTTCTAGTGGTCAGCCAGGTTCAGCTACCAATATCATCATTCGTGGTACAGGTTCTATTGCTGGAGGTACATCTCCTTTATATGTAGTAGACGGAATTCCAGTGGAAGCTTCTGTTTTCCAAGGTTTCAACCCAAATGATTTTGCTTCAGTAGATATTTTAAGAGATGCCGCTTCTACCTCTTTATATGGTTCTCGCGGTTCTGCAGGTGTAATTGTAGTTACCACTAAAAAAGGTGTTTCTGGAAAATTAAAATTCAGTTACTCTGCTCAATATGGTGTAAAAGCTAAGCCACAATTTGCTTTCGATCCAATGAACACCACTGAATTATTAGATGCACAAAAAAAATATGGTGTTATTGTAGCTCAAGGTGATGCTTTAAGTCCGGTTGCCAACAACCCATTAATGCCAGGTTTTTACTATTCTACAGCAAATCCAAGATATCAAACACTTAGTGCAGATGAAAGAACTGAAAATGGAAGATTATTGGATTCTATCAAAAAAATTAATACCAACTGGGGAGATCAAATCTTCAGAACGGGTAATTTCAGCAACCACCAAGTTACTTTATCTGGTGGTACTGGAAAAACAAGAATTTTAAGCAGCATAGGTATGTATAATGAGGAAGGAATTACTTTACGTACCGACATGAAGCGTATCACCTTTAGAAATAACATGGATTATGCAGATGATAAAGCTTCATTTTCTTTCAATTCAAACATTGGATACACAAAAAGAAGTTTCCAACAATCAACTACTGGAAACAGTTTAGGTAATCCATTTTTAACTTCAGCAGTAAACGTTCCTTATGCAAGAGTGTATAAAGACAATGGAGCTTTTGCTACTGGTGTTGGTGCATCTTTTGCCGCTGCCAATCAGTTGGAGTTAACCAAATATGACGAAAACTACAACAACCAAATAAAAGCCACATTGGGTGTTAATGGTGCATATAAAATAACTGAAAACATAACTGCAGCAATTACTTCAGGTATAGATTTTCGTGAAACACAAAATACCAATTACGGAAGTAAAATACCTTTTACACGTCAAAACTCTACAAGCATAACGGGTAAAGCAGGTTTCCAAACAGAAGGGTTATCACGTTTTTTCCGTGCAACCGTTCGTCCTTCTGTAACGTACAAAAATACATTCCAAGAAAAACACGATGTTGAATTTGCTGCATACAGCGAGTACATCAGAGAGTATAACAAATCAATCAGTCAAACTGGATTTGGAACTGATCCTAAGCGTCCAAACACAATGGCTTCAATCATTCAAGGCAATGCCGTGAATCAATTGTATGCAGTAGTTGGCGGTGGAAAATCACAAAGTGCATTGGTTTCTGGTTTAGCAACTGCGCGTTACACTTACGACAGCAAGTACACATTAACTGCTTCTTATCGTAGAGATGGATCTTCTAAATTACCTGTTGACACAAGATGGCAAGGATTTTATTCTATCGGTGGAGTATGGGATGCTAAAAAAGAAGATTTCATGAAAAACATCAAAGCCATTGATTTATTGCGTGTTAAATTAAGTTATGGTGGATCTGGTAATGCAGATAATTTCCCTGGTGGCGATTATCCTTACCAAAATACTTACGGTGGTGGAAGCTACTCTGGTTTAAATACAATTGAAGCTTCTTATCCTGGTAATCCAAAATTGAAATGGGAAAAAACAACCGTTACCAATTTAGGTATTGATTTCGAAGTGGTAAACAGAAGAATTTATGGTGATATCAATATTTATGATAAAACAACCACAGATTTATTTGTAAGAAAAATACTAAGTGCTGCTTCTGGTTTCGGTAATGGTTCATTAGATATCAATGCTGGAAAATTAAGCAACAAAGGAATTGAGTTGAGCTTAAATGGCGAAGTTTTGAGAAAGAAAGATTATGCAGTTACCGTATTTGCTAACTTCTCTTACAACAAAAACAGAGTAATAAGCTTAGGCGGAGAAGCACCTTACGAAGATGGAACAGAATTGATTAAAGAAGGTACAGCTTTAGGCACACATTACGAAGTGAAATGGGCTGGTGTTGATGCATCAACCGGTATGCCTTTATACTATGATAAAAATGGCAACATCACTACAGTGTATAGTGCAGATAATAGAGTACAAGATTTCGGAACTTGGGAAGCACCTTACAAAGGAGGTTTTGGTTTAAGAGCGAATTACAAATCATTAGAATTATCGATGTTATTTAGCTGGCAAGCTGGTGGTAATAAAGTAGATAACTTAGAATTCTTTGTTGAGAATCCAGTTGGATTTATGTCTAATGGTTACAATCAATCATCTGATTTACAATTCTGGCAAGCACCTGGCGATGTAGTAAATACGCCAAGTCCACTTTATGGAACAAACTTCTCATCTAAAATTATTCATGATGCATCATTCATGAGATTGAGAGACTTAAAATTAGCGTACACACTTCCTAAAAACATTGCAAGCAAACTTAGATTTTTATCAGGTGCAAGTTTTTATGTACAAGGTTCAAACTTATTTATGTGGACAAAATGGAGAGGATATGATCCAGAGGCTGGAGCCACAAACATCAATTTGAGTGAATTCCCTAACCCTCGTACATTAACAGCAGGTTTGGACATTAATTTTTAACTTATCTTAAAACAATAGAACAATGAAAAATAAAATAATATTATTAGCAATGGTCGCTGCTGTTTTAGGTACCAGCAGTTGCAAAAAAGACCTGGATCAACAACCTACCGATTCGTTTAGTGAAAACAATGCATTTGTTACATTAGATGATGTACAATTGGGCGCTAACGCAGTATATGCTCGTTATGGTGCTTATGCCAACGATATGTATGCCAGTGCGTTGATTTCTGATGAAGCAAAATTGGGTGCAGATAATGCTGGTCAAGGGGCATTAACTTACCGTTACCAATACAATTCGGATAACACAAGTGGTGGCGATGTAATTGGAGCTTGGGGTGGATATTATTCTGTAATAGATCAGTGTAATCGTTTGTTGCCAAAAATCCCAACGGTAACAGCTGCTGCAGATCAAGAGCCAAGAAGAAATGTATTAAAAGGACAAATGTTGGCCATGCGTGCGATTGCACATTTTGGATTGTTACAATCTTACTGTAAAAATTATGATGCAGCTGATGCACGCGGAGTACCTGTTATGTTGGTTTCTGATCCATTAGCTAAACCATCAAGAAAATCTATGGGAGAAGTAATGGCACAAATAGAATCAGATTTATCTGCTGCAAAAGCATTATTACCAGCAGTAACATTCAGCGATTTTAGAGATACCGTAATGAACAAGGTAAACGTTGCCGCTTATCAAGCAAGAGTAGCTTTGTACAAAAAGGATTACGATAATGCAGTAACTTATGCAACAGAAGTAATTTCTTCGGGAATAAAGCCTTTGGCTACTGGTGCTCAATTTGCAGCGATTTGGACAGATGATGTTGATGATGAAGTTCTATTTAGAGTGAGATATGCTACAAGTACTGCTATTGGTGGATTGTGGACAACAACTGGTGGAAATGTTTACATCGCTCCTTCAGATAAATTGGTATCTTCTTATGTTTCTGATGATATCAGATTGTCTGCTTATATTGGCACAAACGGCGCTGGAAATAAATACGTAAGGAAATTCTTTTCTTCATCACGTGGTGGTAGAGTAGTAGATTTGAAAGCGTGTAGAACATCAGAAATGTATTTGATTCGTGCAGAAGCAAATGCGAAAAAAGCAAGTCCAGATTTAGCTGCTGCTTCAGTTGATTTGAATTTTTTAAGATCAAAGCGTATTACAGGATATACCGATCAAACTTTCCCAAGTGCTACTTCTGTAATTGATGCTACATTACAAGAGCGATACAAAGAATTGGCTTTTGAAGGATTCCGTTTCTGGGATTTAAAGCGCAACAACTTATCAGTTGAGCGTTTATCAAGCGATGCGAGTGCAGAATGGCAAACATTATCAAGCGGTAATTATCGTTTTGTATTGCCAATTCCAAATTCAGAATTGTTGGCTAATCCAAACATGGTTCAAAACGACAACTATTAATTGAAACAACATATTAAAATTTAAAAATCAATTTTATGAAACGTATAAACATTCTTTCGTTGCTTTCCATTTTGGCAGTAACATTTTTGTTGGCTAGTTGCGATAAAACAAAGCCTTATGAAATAGAAGTGCCACCAGCTCAAGCACATTTTGTAGGAAAAGCAACACAGGTATATGCTGCAGAAACAAATCCTGCACCAGAGTTTAAATTACAAGTAGGTACAACGGATGTTGTTGGTACTGATCGTACGGTAACCTACAAGGCTGTTTGTCTTTCAGGAGCTGTAGCTGGTACGCAATACAATATTCCTTCAGGAAATACTTCAGGAACAGTTACCATTAAAGCTGGTGAGGCTATTGCTGAAATTGCTATTCAAGCAGATTACGCATCTTATGTATCAGGTAGAAAAGATACTTTGATGTTTAGCTTAACTGAACCATCTGTAAAAACAGCTGCGTTTATGGATACAGTTTATGTAATCATTAGAGGTGCTTGTTTTGAAGGCAATGTAAATCTTGATGATTTATTAGGCGATTATGACAACACCAATGAAGATTTTGGTGGTGCTTATGGTCCTTATACCACAACAATTACAAATGCTACGCAAACATCAGCAACAACTGGAACTATCGTAGTAGACAATATTTATGACAATGGATGGGCGCCAATTACTTTCACATTAGATTGGACAGATCCTGCAAATAGAAAAGTAACATTATTAACACAAACCAGCATTGGTCCAGCACCAACAGTTACTTCAAATGCTGCTTATGTTACTTGGTTGGTAATGGTAGGTCCGTCACCAACAGCAGGAGCTGGTACATTCTCAATTTGTAATCAAACCTTAACTTTAAAAATAAGGGTTGGAATTACAGATCCTACATTTGCAACTGGAGGTTGGTTCGGTACACCTTACACGGTTAACATGGCGAGATAGTTTGGGGTAGAGATGTTTTGGAGGTTTGAGAGGTTTGTGAGGTTCAAAAGGTTCAATAAGTTCAATGTGTTCAAAAGGTTGAGCATTTTACTTTTGATGAGGATAGTGGAATTTTAAAAAGCGGTTTTTCACATACTCGAATAATAGAAAATCCCGGTTTCGAAATGCAGCCGGGATTTTTTTAAAGCCCCCTCGATCCCCCAAGAAAAAGTTCGTTCCAATATTTTTCATTTTCAATCTTTACGATATTTTTTATAGCCCACGGTTTCAACCGTGGGAGTGGAAGATTTAAATAATAAGTAATAAATTAAAAATAAAGAATAAGGAAGTTGATTTTGTTCCAACATTTTACAATTTCAATCGCTACATCAAATCTCCTCCTTTGATGATTGGTGAAAACACCAACATCGGCCAGACGAGATTTCCCAACCTGTCTTGTAATGTTTGAAAATCTCCAACAGATATAAAAATTAAAGAATAGAATTTCAGAAAATCGAATTATAAAAAATTCCGGTTGCGTAATGTTGCCGGGATTTTTTTATGTCCCCCTCGAACCCTCAAGATGGAAGATAGAAGCAGGTTCCAACATTTTTCAATTTCAAACATTACGACATTTACCATAGCCAATGGTTTCAACTATGGGAGCAGAGAATTTAAAGAAAAATAAGGAATTAAAAATAAAGAATAAGGAAAGTGGATTTTGTTTCAACATTTTACAACGTTAATCTGTACAACACATCTTCTCCTACTTTGATGATTGGTGAAAACACCAACACCGGCAGACGAGAATTCCTAACCTCTTGAACGCATTGAACTTATTGAACTTCCTAAACCTTTTCTTTATTTCGCGCAAAGCTCGCAATGGAGCAAAGACGCAAAGGTTTTTTGATACGAAGGCACCAAATTTATTTTAGAGCGAGAAACAGAACGTAAATGAAGAAAAAAGTCAGGACTCATTCTACATTCTCACTCTCTTTTTCACTCTGACTTTTTGAAAGCCCCCCCTCCTCAACCCTTCCCCCGAAAGGTGAAGGGATCGCAACATCGTAAAATTTTAGATGTACAAACGTTTTAAGAAAACAAAAACGGAAAATACTTCCAACCTTTTGAACGCATTGAACAAACCTCATAAACCTCTCAAACCTCATAAACCTCATAAACCTCATAAACCTCATAAACCTCATAAACCTCTCAAACTTTTTTTACTCAATACATTCCTTTATTTTTGTCTTCAATTTTATTCGAAATGAATTCTCCCGTAGTCTATATCACTATTACCGGAATGATTTTGTCGGTATTGTTGTTTTTTTACAATGAAGGGTATAATAAAGCCAATCGCTATCTAGCGGGCTTTCTGTTTTTATCTTCTCTGTTTTATCTGATACAATATGTTTTTATATTTAGCCACTCATTAAAGGCAATCACATGGTTTGCAGCCGGATTGCCCGCCACCGTATATCTCATTGGGCCTTTTGCATATTTGTATATAAGAAGCATCTTAAGAGACAATACCCGTTTGTCTAAAAAAGACCATCTCCATTTTTTAATTTTTATAGTTGTGTTTATAGGTACCATACCTTATATATTTTCAAACATGGATTATAAAATGAACATTGCCAGATGTATTGAAAGTAACGACTGGGGTTCGCTGAAATACAAGCCTAATGTTATTGTTCCGCCCATCATCAACCGTTTCATGCGACCATTGCATCCACTTATTTATGCAATAGCTACATGGTGTTTGATTTTTAATTACAAGGACAAGATTTTTAAAAACAAGAATCATTCCTATGATTTTGAAGTTATAAAAAAATGGATATTGATATTTTCAGGGTTTGTATTGATGGCGACGCTTTTGCATCTGACTATGTTTATTAATTCGTTATTGGTCGATGGCAAATCTGCTTTTATCAATCAGAGTTATCCGTTGATGCTGCTTTTTTCTGTACTTTATTTGTTGTTGATGGTGGCATTGCTTTTCTTTCCTCATATATTATATGGAATGCCGGTGAAAAAAAACGAGTCGTCTTTTATACCTGCCGATGTTTCCAATTTCAATAAAGCGTTTGTTCACACAGAAACGAATACGGAGGAAATCAGTATAGATGAAATCAATGCCGAAAAAGAAAATGATGAAAAATACGTGCAATTGTTTTCGACTGAATATCTTACGGAGATTCAAAAGAAGGTAGACAAATGGATTTCAGATGAGTTTTACCTCGAAGCCGACTGTTCTTTTGTAAAGATGGCCATGCAAATTCAAATTCCGCAACATCACCTCAATTATTTTTTCAATACCATATTGGATAAAAAATTCACCGATTGGCGAAACAATTTAAGAATAGAATATTCAAAATCATTACTAGAAAAAGATATAACCAAAGAGATCACCATAGAAGCCCTGGCATTAAAATCGGGTTTTGCTTCACAAACCACTTTTAACCGGGCGTTTAAAAATTATTTGGGTGTTACGCCATCTCAGTTCATTAGGTTGAAAAGTTAATCTGCTCATTTTATAATCAGGATTATTGCTTAATAATAAATACCTCTTTTGTAAAAAGGCGAATCATCAATTGCTAATTTCTTTCTTTACCAATTAAATTTTCTTCTCTAAAAATGTAGTTTTTACCTTCAATTTTTAATAAATATCAGTCATTTCATCAAAATGACTGATATTTTACGTGGTCATTTTCGCGTTTGTTTTCCATTTGTAATTAATTTGCACTCTAGACTACAATAAAAAACATCCTAACAAAAAATTATGCCTGTAAAAAATCACTATCACAAAATCTATGTACGCACCTTAGCTGCGTTTCTTTTATTTTTAATGAACTTTGGCGTTGTACGAGCCCAAAACGATGGCTGCTTTAAAGCCATTAGTGCAGGATTTGGACATACAATAGCCATAAAAACTGATGGCAGTTTATGGGCTTGGGGGACTGGTTCCTCAGGACAATTAGGCGATGGTACACAAATCTCAAAATCTAGCCCTGTGCGAATAGGCACGGCAACCGATTGGGTAAGTATTTTTGCAAGTGATTCGTATACCATGGCCATCAAAACAGACGGAAGTTTATGGGCTTGGGGTAATAATACTCATGGACAATTGGGCGATGGAACTACTACCCAAAGAAACAGCCCTGTGCAAATAGGCACAGCCACCAATTGGCAAAGCATCGGTGGAGGTCAATTTCATACAGTTGCCATAAAAACCGATGGTAGTTTATGGGCTTGGGGTAGGAATAGTCAAGGACAATTGGGCAATGGCACAACAACCAATACAAACAGCCCTGTGCAAATAGGCAGTGCAACAGATTGGGCAAAAATTAGTACTGCTGGTGGTGGTGGTCATACCCTTGCCATTAAAACCGATGGTAGTTTATGGGCTTGGGGAAAAAATGGTTCAGGACAATTGGGCGATGGTACTATCATCCAAAGAAACAGCCCTGTGCAAATAGGCACAGCAACCAATTGGGCAAAAGTTTATGGGACTCAATATGAATCATTGGCCATAAAAACTGATGGCACTTTATGGGCTTTTGGGGATAATTTTTATGGAACGCTTGGTGATGGCACAAATACCCAAAGAAAAAGCCCTGTGCAAATAGGCTCCGCAACCAATTGGGCGAGCATTGCTGAAGGTTCTTATAATCACACCATCGCGATTAAAACCGATGGCAGTTTATGGGTTTGGGGTAGGAATAATTCTGGACAATTGGGCAATGGCACAACAACCAATACAAACAGCCCTGCATTATTGGGCACGGCAACCGATTGGGCAAAAGTTAGTGGAGGTTCCGAACATACCATAGCCTTAAAATCTGACGGAAGTTTATGGGCTTGGGGTTCTAATGGTGGAAAATTGGGTGATGGTACTACTACCCAAAGACTCACCCCCACCAGTATAGCTTGCCCAGGTTTATGCACACCAACTGCTGGTACATTTACAATAAGTGCTTGCAATAGCTATACTTGGACAGCAAAGGGTAATAAAGTGTATACGGCAAGTAATAATACAGATACCATTCGCTTAACCAATGCGGCAGGTTGTGATAGTGTGGTTACATTGAATTTGACGATCAATCCCAATTTACCTGCAAGTGTTACCATTTTCTCTGATGCGTTAGAAAATACGATATGTTTTGGTACCGTTGTAATATTTACGGCTATACCAACCAATGGGGGTAGCACACCATCATACCAATGGAAATTAAATGGAATCAATGTTGGTAGCAACAATCGCACATACTTTAGGAATAATTTACTTCCTGGTGATCAGATTTCAGTTGTTATGACATCAAATGCGGTTTGTGCAACGGGCTCGCCCGCTACTTCAAACAGCATTAGAACTATAGTAAACATACCCGAACCAACAATTGTTAGCATTGTCTCTAATGCAGTAAGCAATAAGATATGTTCGGGTGACAGCGTAACATTTACGGCTACATCAATCAATGGAGGTACTAGTCCATCTTACCAATGGAAAAAGAATGGAACCAATGTTGGAACCAACAGTAACACATACACGACAACTTCATTGGTTAATAGTGACGCAGTAACTGTAGTAGTGACATCAAATGCGGATTGTGTATATGGCTCGCCAGCAACTTCAAACAGCATTACTACCATAGTAAGTCAAGCCAGTTCTTCAACAGAAACACAATCTGCATGTAGCAGTTATGTATGGCACGGCACTACATACACTGCATCTAACAATACTGCCACATGGACAGGTACCAATGCAGCGGGATGTGATAGTGTGGTTACATTAAATTTGACGATTAATCAAGCAACTTCATCATCATTATCAGAAACTGCATGCGGCAGTTATGTATGGAAAGGAACAACTTTTACTACAAGTGGCGCAAAAACTTGGACGGGTACCAATGCAGCAGGATGTGACAGTGTGGTTACATTGAATTTGACCATCAACACCCCAACTTCATCTACCGAAACATTAGCTGCTTGTATAAACTACACTTGGAATGGAGTTACTTATACCACAAGCGGAACAAAAGTTTGGAGAGGTACCAATGCAGCAGGATGTGATAGCATAGCAACGTTAATTCTTACCATTTCAACGAGCAATGTAAATCCTCCATTCGGCGTTACACAAACGGTAATCAGCAATGTATGTAGCTCAAGGGTGTATAGATATACCTCATCTGTTCGTGTAGCAGGAACTACATACAAATGGACTTTGCCAAATTCAATTGGTGGTGTACCTGGTGTAACTGTAGATTCTGGAGACATCAATAGTTCTAGAACAATTTTAGTGAGATATACTTCTAATGAAGCAGCGTTTATAACTGATAGTATAAAAGTAAGGTCATTTAATGGATGTAGCAGTACACCTAGCGCTGTTAAATTAGCCAATATTAAATTGGCAGTTCCTACTGCACCGGGCACCATAACGGTAACAAGTATAGGTGCTAATAATTGTTCAAATAGAACTTATCGATTTACAGCACCCGCATTACCAGCAGGAGCAAATAGTTCAAATTCTACCATTCTACCTGCTACTGGGTATTTATGGTCGTTATTAGGCAATTTAAGTGAGTTTGCAACCATAGATTCAGGCAATGAAAATTCGCAAAAGATTGTGGTTCGCTTTAGTAGCAATGCGGAAGCTGTAACTGGCGATAGCATTAAGTTGCAATATTTATCAAGTTGCGGAATTAGTATTCCAAGGTCTATTAAATTAAGCAATACAAAACTTAGTGTACCTCTAGCACCTGCAACCATTACTATTACGTCATTACAAACCAATATATGTGGTGCAAGAAGGTATCGTTATACCGCACCAAATTTACCTGTTGCTAGTACAACTTATGGAGCTGCTACAGGTTATGTATGGTCGTTAGTAGGATCATTATCAGGTACGGCTACTGTAGATTCTGGTGATATAAATTCAAGAGTAATAACGGTTACGTTTAGCAGCAATTCAGCTGCTGCAAACGGTGATAGCATAAGAGTGATGTATACATCAGCTTGTGGCAACAGCGCTATAAGAGCAAGCAAGTTAACCAATACATTATTGGTTGCGCCTTCAGTTCCTGCAACCATTACGATGCAAATCAAATCCAATGTATGTAATGCACGCACCTATCGTTACATCGCACCTGCGTTATTGCCAGTTGCAACTACTTCAATAGGCGCAGCAAGCGGTTACTTATGGTCTGCACCATCCGGAAATGTTGGCTCAACCGGTACTATAGATTCAGGCGAAGTAAATTCAAGAATCATAACGGTAACGTATAGCAGCAATGCAGCAGCTGGAGTAGGAGATAGCATTCGTTTGCGTTATACATCAGGTTGTGGTGATGGTAAAATCAAAGCGCAAAAGTTGTCTAATCTTGTTAAGAACGGCTGCGCACCAATTGCTAAAAATGGTTCAACATCAAGAGTACCAACCACTGTTGCTTCTACAATGGAAGTAAACGTTTATCCCAATCCAACTAAAAGACTATTTAATGTGCAAGTAAAATCATCAAGTACAGAAACTGCGGTAGTTAGAGTATTGGATTTCACTGGTCGTTTTATCAAATCCGTAAAAGTATCCTCAAATACAAATGTGAACATAGGTTCAGATTTGAAAGCAGGAGCTTATATGTTGGAGGTAAAACAAGGTAAGGAAGTGAAAATGGTGAGGGTGGTGAAGTTATAGTAGGGGTTGAAGATTTTCAACCCCTACACGAGGTTTTAGAGGTTTAAGAGGTTGGTGTGATACTTAACACTTATTGAAAGAATCGAAACCTAGAAAATCGAATGATAATAAAAAATCCCGGTTGAGAAATTCAGCCGGGATTTTTTTAGCCTCTTCAGTTCCCCAATGGGAGAAGTTGTCAGTTCCATTTATTAGCAACATTTATTTCAAAAAAACTTCGTGTCTTTGCGCCTTTGTGCCTTAGCGTCAGCAATACTTTTCGTCTCAGGCCCGTTAAAAGAAAACGCCCCATCTTTCAAAAATTTTGTCGAGTTCAACATTGCTTTTGCTAGTAACATTGTTTCCAATGGTTTGATGGATTTGAATAATCCAATGGTGTTGAAAAAATGAAGAATCTTAATCAAAAGCAATTCCATTTTACGATCACTATCTTTTCTTATGAGTGAAGGAGGGTTGAAAATGACAAGTTTTGGAAAATTCAATTTTCTAACCTCATCTTCAAGTTGACCTTTGATTTTTACGTAAAAAAATGGCGATCTTGAGGAAGCAGAATGCGAAGACACCAAGATATAGTCGTTTACTTTATTTTCCTTTGCTGCTTTTGCAAACTGTAGTTGATAGTCATAGTCTACTTTTTTTTGACCTTCTTTACTTCCAGCTGCTTTCAAAGTTGTTCCCAAGCAAGAAAATAGCACATCGCCTTTTACGAGATGCCACCATTTGTCTGGTTGATCAAAGTCAATTACGTGGATGTTTAATTTGTTATGATGCATGTCTAGTTTGCGTCTTACGAAAATATCTACTTTCTCGAAGCTGTCGTCGTTGAGCAACAATTCTAGTAGATCTTTTCCTGTTGCACCTGTTGCGCCAATTAATAATGCTTTCATTTATTATTTGTTGAATTACGGTTAATCATTGAATATTTTTTGTTTCACGCAAAGTTATTTTGACACGAAGACACGAAGACACAAAGACACAAAGACACAAAGACACAAAGACACGAACACAAAGACACGAAGACACGAAGACACGAAGACACGAAGACACGAAGTTTTTCATTAGAAGATTAAGACAATAAATGGAAAATGCTTCCAACCTTTTGAACCCATTGAACCTCATAAACCTCATAAACCTCATAAACCTCATAAACCTCATAAACCTCAAAAACC
>VFKL01000158.1 GCA_009885535.1 Chitinophagaceae bacterium
ATTTACTGTAGCTGAATTATTTAATGTGAATGAACAACTTGAAGTAATGTCATTTCCGCTTTTATCTTTTGCAGAAAAAGTTACAAAATCAAACGTATTAAATTCAACTGTTGGTGTAGAGATTTGTACAAAAATAGAATCGTTGATTACAGATTGAGATAAAATTGAGGTGTCTGTACATAAAATATTTCCTGATGCATCTAACTTACGGAAAATATGTTTTACACTATAATTACCTGCTGAAGGAAATGCGTGTAATGGAGAAGCTTCATTACTTGTATCGCTGCCTCCAAAATTCCAAAGATGAGAAGAGAGCTGCGCATCGCCAACAACAGTTGGTGTAAATTGAACATAAAATGCTGCGGCTGAAGTGGTAAAACTTGCATCGCAAGAAGCTGCTGCATCGCCTGACCCGGGCTTATCTTTTTTACATGATGTGACAAAAAGAGCAACCAGTCCTGTTAATAATAACGTGTTTGTAATTTTTTTCATGAAAATTTTTTTTTAAAAATAGGGCAATTTTGTGATATACTCCAAAAAAAATCAGTACTTCGCTAAAAAAAATAATGAAAAAAATAATTTTTACTATTTCAGCATTTTTGCTCATTCAATCCTCTTTATTGGCACAGGAAAATGGCTTCCCTTCAATAAAACTAAAATCAACCAATGGACAAATGGTTGATTTAGCAGATTTGGGTAATCAAAGTAAAGACACAATGGTGGTAATGTCATTTTGGGCAACATGGTGTATTCCTTGTATCAACGAGTTAGAAATAATCAATGATGTTTATGAAGAAAAACAAGCGATAAAGCCGTTTAAGTTTTATGGCGTTTCTGTTGATGACACGCGTACAAGCCAACGTGTAAAACCTTTTATCAAAGGTAAAGGTTGGCAATTTAATGTATTGATGGATATCAATAGCGAATTAAAAAGGTATTTGAATATTACAGATGTACCGCATGTGATTATTTTAAAAGACAACAAAATTGTGTACCGCCACACAGGTTATATTTCTGGAGAAGAAGAAAATCTTTTCGAAGCGATTAAAGGCCTTTAATTATTTTACTAAACTCATCAATTCAATTTTTTATGAAACAAAAAGGAATCATCCTTGCCATCATATTTTTCAATCTTTTACTTAGTTCGAACCAAATTTTTGGACAATCTATAAACCAAATGATTAAAGGCAATTTTAGTGGTAGCTACGAAAATTATTCGCAGTATTATTTAAAAGATGATAAAATAGGCGCATTGTTGCCGCTTGATAAAATTGGTTCAAATGGTTTTTTAAAGTTGGATTACAATTACGGTAAATTTTCAGCTGGGGCTCAATTTGAAAGTTATTTGCCGGCAATTTTGGGTTATTTCCCAATTTCTACAGACAATCAATCTAAAATCGTTAATAAATATTTCAAATATACGGATGAAAGATTCTCGGTTCAGGTGGGTGATTTTTATGAGCAATTTGGAAGCGGTTTAATATTTAGGGCATTTGAAAACAGACAAATTGGAATTAATAATGCCGTTGAAGGATTTAATATCCATGTTAATCCAACCGATTACTTAAGAATGAAAGTTATTTATGGCAGAACCCGTCAAATTTTTGAATATGCAAAAGCGGTAAACAGAGGGTTTGATGCGGAGTTAGATGTAAACCAATTAATGGGTAGAAAAAATGATCTAATAAATTGTACCATTGGTGGAAGTTATTTTGGGAAATATCAAGATTACACGGGTCCGATTGATAAATTTCCTTCAACCGTACATTCGTTTGCAGGAAGGGTAGATATCAATGCAAATGACTTTTCATTAAGTTCTGAATATGTAGAAAAAGCAAGCGATCCCAATTTATTAAACAATCAAAGTTTTGAAAAAGGAAAAGCATTTCAAGTGAACGGTACATTTACTAAAAACAATTTTGGTGCTACTGCTACTTTTCGTTCGGTGTATAATATGAATGCAACCAGCGATAGAAATCAGGAATTCACTTCAATTGCACCTTTAAATTATGTGCCTGCTTTAACCAAGCAACACGATTATTTAACCAGTAATATTTATGTATATGGTGCGCAACTAAAAGGTGAGGTGGGATTTCAAACTGATGTTTATTACAACATAAAAGCTGGAAGTAAATTAGGTGGTAAATATGGCACAAAAATTTCTGCTAATTATTCAATGTTTAATGCGTTGAAAGAATCAGGTAATATAACGGCCATTGGAAAACAAAAATATTTTAGCGATGCAAATATTGAGATAAAAAAGAAGTTTAATAAGCAAATGGAAATGACGCTGGGTTTGCAACAAATTTTTTATAATTCTGCTGTAATACAGGCTGTTTCAAATGAAACAGTTTTGGCTAATGTTGTAGCATTGGGTGGTTTATACAAATGGAAATCAAAAAAATCAGTTCGTGTGAAGTTGGAGCATTTAGCATCAGAAACAGATTCAAAAAGTTGGGCTTCTGGATTGGCAGAGTTTTCATTTTCTTCGCCATATGCATTTTTTATAAGCGACTTATATAATTACGGAAAAACAAAAAATCATTATTATAACTTCGGCGCAAGCGTTACCAAAAAATCAACACGTTTTAGTTTGTCTTTTGGTAAGCAAAGAGCTGGATTGTTTTGTGTAGGCGGTATTTGCCGATTTGTTCCGGCATCTTATGGTTTTACTGCTGGATTAACAACAAGTTTTTAAAATTGAAGAGGTAGAGAAACTTTTTTTACTTTATATAAATGATAAAATAAAACCCCGGTTGCTGATGTTAACCGGGGTTTTGTCTTAAAAGGTTGAGGTGTTTGATGGGAATATAATGCCGATTGGGAATTAAAGTGTTATAGATAAATTCAAGCGACCACCAAGCCCAATCTCGATTATTTTTTGGAGTGTTGAAATGCGCACATCTTTAATGTCATTCTCCACTTTTGAAATATAGGCTTTGTTTGTTCCACATTTAACTGCAAGTTGTTCTTGTGTCAAACCCTTTTCAAGTCGGGCTTCGTGAATCATTGCGCCTAATTTAAAGGATTCGTAACCTTTGTCGAATTTGTCTCTTTTTCGCGTTCCTTTTTTACCATATTGTTCTTCAATAAGTTGGTCAAGCGACTTGATGTTATTTTTTGGTTTCATAATATTCATCTTTTATTTTCAAAGCTTTTTAA
>VFKL01000170.1 GCA_009885535.1 Chitinophagaceae bacterium
AATTCGATTGCAGTAAAAGATAAAAAAACATTTATGGTAGTGGGTGGCGATTTTAATTTTAAAGACAGCTCGAATCAAAATTTCGCGTTTACTTCTGATGCTGGCGCTAATTGGATTTCATCTATTGAACCACCACACGGCTACCGCAGCTGTATAGAATTTATAAAAGATAAAACATGGATAACATGCGGATTAAATGGCGTTGACATCACCAACGATAATGGTCAACATTTTACATCGATTTCTAATACAGGATTTCATGTTTGCCGAAAAGCAAAAAAAGGAAATGCGGTTTATTTCGCTGGCGGAAATGGACGAATTGGGAAATTGACTTTTTAATCATTATCGAATCAACTTAAATACTTTTCGTTCATTATTTTCACCATAATATACTTCGAGCATGTAGATTCCTTTCGAAAAATTTTGGATGTCTATATCAAATAAATTCGTTCCACGATTGGCACCATACTTTAAAGATTTCAACAATTGTCCTACGCTGTTATGAATTCTAATTTCAACAGGCATGCTTTGATTGCTGGTTAAATAAAGACGAGGTGTTGGGCCAACATTGTTTCTGATTTGTACCATTGTTTCATATTGAATCGTAGCACTATCAAACCTAACTTCAGTTGTAAAACTTGTTTGGGTACTGCAACGACCAAAGCTGTACACATAATTCAATTGATGTATTCCAATGCCCGCCAATTGTGGATTGAAGGTATTTCCCAAAACGCCATTTCCTGTTAATACACCGCCTGTAGGAATTAAATTTACCAACACCGGATTATCTGTGTGCAAGTACAATGGATCAACGCCAGCAATAACAGGTGTTATATTTGGTGCAACCATTGCCGTTACTGCAGCTCTTGCCCCATTATTACAAGTTTGAGGAATGCCTTCTACTTGCCAGTTGTAAAAATATGTATACACGCTATCTCCTTTTGACGATCCAACAATATTCATCAATGCATTTATTTTAAAAGGATATCCAATATTATTGGTTGTTGTATTTGAATATAGATTGGTCACGCCTTGTGTGTTGCTCAATCCCAATTGATGGTTTAATCCCGCAGGAACATAAAAATTAAATGTTACTTCCTGCTCACCATTTTGTAAAATGGCTGGTTTTTCAGCAATTAGTTTTCCATACATGTTCCTTAATTGAATGTATCTAATTCCTGCACCATTGGCATATACTTTTACTTTGTTAAGCTTAAATGGTTGAAACGCATTAAAGATTAAATAATCATCGCTGATATTGGTATAATTCCCTGCAGGGGTAATGAGTTTTGAATTTGCTCCGATTGAATCCGCATAAATCGGCGGTTGATCGGCAACATAAAACGTATTTGAAGCATTAAGTGTTCCAGTTTGAAAATTATTTCCAACATAAATCAAATCACCACCAATAGGCGCATTGTACCAATGTGCATTTCCACTGGCGTATAAATTTGCTGTAGAACCAGCACATACGGTGTCTGCAATTATAGTGTCTGGAAAAGAACTTGCACCTGCAGAAAAAATATCTAGTGTATCACTTGTTGCTTGTCCACATGGTGTTGTGGCTTCTACCCAATATCTACCCGGTTGTCTGATGGTAATGTCTTGTGTCGTTTCACCGGTGCTCCATACATATCTTGATGCGCCACTTGCATGAAGTTTCAAACTATCTCCATTACAAATCACATCTCCTTTTTCGCTAAAAATATAGGCATAAGGATTCGTGTTTGTTGGACGTTGTTTAGTGAGTATGGTTTTTGCAGACAGCCAATTGTTGTTTTCATTCATTTCAAGGAAATGATTATCTGGATCAATTTGTATCATTGAATAGTATTCGCCATTACAAGTTTCGTAAGGTATTTTCACAAAACTTTCATCTAAATATTGACCATATATATCTACTTTTCCAACGCTAATTCCTTGTATTAAATTTCCACAATTATAACCGCCCCCAAGTCCATAATTTCTTACGTTGGTATTATTCAACACATTTCCTAAACTATCTACACAATCGCCCAATGCACCTGTACATGTGGTTAAATCTATCAAACAAAAACTCACTTTAATACCGCTATTTACAATCGGCCATTTCAATGTATCTGCAACCGAATTGTCTTTTAACCTCAATGTATAAAGTCCCCAGCTATCAATATGAATATGGCCATGAGCGGGATGGTATTGCATATAGCCAGCAGGTCGTAAAAGATATTCGAAACGATCATTTACTTTATGATAAATGCGTTGATTGATTAATCGTTTTGGAAAACTGCCATCGGGACATAAAAAAGAACCAGAAGGAAAAAAGTTGCGAAGTGTATCTGTTCCGCAGATGTAATCATTGGTAGGCATTATTTCCATTGGACCATAACCTACATTTGGTGTGGATACATCCAATCTAATCAACCCTTTATTTACGCCTGTGATGAGTTGATTGTATTCTGTCCAACCTCTTGTTGCATTTAACGTTCTTTTACCTGCAAGAATGTCGGGCAGCAAGTAACAATCGGTGGCATTTTCATCAGGACATCCGCAACCTGAAGCATTTCCATTATTACAAATTGCGGTGGTTTGCACACAGATGTTGAATGTGCCGTTATTGTCATTTCCATACTCCCAAAAACGCAGATAAACGGTACTTCCTGGTGTTAATCCTGTTGCAGAAATAAAAGGCATCAAGCCGTTTGGACCACCATCATCATCACATGCAATCGTTATTAGTGCATTACAATTGCCACTATACAATGCCATTACACCATCCAGTATTTGTCCAACATTTGTAGTGATATTTAGATTACAGGAAGGAGGAACAATTATTTTAAACCATACATCACCTCCTGCGAAAGTACCGCCACAACTGGGATTGGGGTCTGTAGCAGATTCAGTTGCATTTAAATTGGTAAACTGAGTATATGTGCACCCCATTTGAGGCGTAAGCGAAATGGCATTGCCGCACAAATCATTTACAGGTGCTTGTGCTTGTAAATCAAAGCCAAAAAAAACGGTAAATATATTTAATAGAAAAAAGATTTTTCCGATGTGACTTTTTATCATGATGCTTTGTTTATTGTTAGAAGATAGGATAAAAAAATAAACTTGTAAAATCCAATATCTTTTTAATTCAAACTTCTAAAATCAACTGGCACCAATTTACTTACTCCGGCTTCTTGCATCGTAACCCCATAAATCACATCCACAGCACTCATCGTCATTTTATTATGCGTTACAATAATGAACTGTGAGTTTTCACTGAACTGCTTAATCATGTTGGTAAACTTACCTACATTGGCATCATCCAACGGCGCATCCACCTCATCCAAAATACAGAATGGCGCGGGTTTGATGAGGTAAATAGCGAACAATAGTGCTGTTGCGGTGAGGGTTTTTTCTCCCCCACTCAACTGCCCAATACTACTCGGACGCTTTCCTTTTGGTTTTGCAACAATATCAATTCCGGTTTCAGATAAATTTTCTGGATCTACCAGTACCATGTCTGCTGTATCTTCTTCCGTAAATAATGCCTTAAATACTTTTTGGAAATTCTCTCTGGTTTTATTGAATGTCTCCAAGAATTGTTGGTTAGCAGTTGCTTCCACTTCTTGAATCGTTTGCATCAAACTATCCTTTGCCGTTACCAAGTCATTCTTTTGTTCCAGAATAAATTCGTAACGTTTTTTCATTTCGGTGTATGCTTCGATTGCCGTAGGATTTATTTCGCCCATATTATCGAGGCGCTTTTTCATCCGCTCATTTTTTTCCTGCAATTCATTTAACGGCGTTTGAGAAGTTCGAGGCTCATCAATAATCATATCTAAATCTATTCTAAATTCTACATGTAAACGCTCTTTCATTCCCGCCAATTGCAACTTCAATTCAGTCAAACGATCTTTGATTTCATTCAATAAAGTATCGATGCCTTCTTTGGTTTTTTGTTTGCTGCGCAATTCGCTTTCTTTCTCCGCGAGCATATTTCTGATGTTGTAATATGCTTGATCGGCTATATTCAAATTCTTTTCTGCTTTATCTTTATTTTGCATCAAAGAAATTAAATCCGTTTCTATTTGCTTAAGTTCTATATCTGTTGATTCAATATTGCCAATAACTTCTGCAAGCTGTGTGTTACTCACATTTACTTGGGCTACTAAATCTGTTAATTGATTTGTTTTAAATTGTAGTTCTTGCTTGTTGGATGCAATTTTACTTTGTTGACGCGTAAGTTGCAAATTGCCTTCGTTGAAAGCCGCACTCGATGCATTGTATTCTTTTTCCGCATTTGAATATTCCGTTTCAATCAACACTATTTTTTGTTGCATCTCTTCAAGCGCTTTATTGAACGCAGTTAATTCGATGCGGGTTTGTGCAATAGCCTCTTGATTGGTTTGCAGATTTGTATTTAAATCAGTTATTTTTCCTTCTGCAATTCCGTTTTGATGAATTAAATTTTCCAGTTTATTTTGAATGCCAAAAATCTGATTGTTTAATCCGTTGATGTCTTGTTGTGCTTGCTTTATCGCTTGCTCTTTCAACTGATTATTGAATGTAATTACTTCGTTGTGTTTGAGCTGAATGTTTTCTTTTATTCCAGCAACAATTTTTGATTGCGCTTCAATATCTACAACAAGCTTTTCTAAATTTTTTGCACGTCCAATTTTTTTACCTTCAAACAACCCTACGCTGCCTCCAGTAAGTGCATATTTTCCTTTAACGTACTTTCCTGTTTTTTCTAAAATAATCGCTTCAGAATTATCTTTCAATGCCTCTTCATTATCCGCAATAAATACATTGCCCAATAAATTTTGAGCTAGTGCCGCATATTTGGCATCCACCTCAATTACATCCATTGCCTTGATGGTATCTTTTGGTTGAGCGCAAGATGTTGATGTTTGAAATTTATCCAACATGAAAAAATTCGCCTTCCCTTTTTTGTTTGCATCCAATAAATGCACGGCTTGCAACGCTTCTTCTAAATTATTAACCACGTAATAATTTAAATATGGATCCAACACATTTTCAACAGCTGCCCTATAATCTGCCTTTACATAAATGATATCCGAAAGCAATGGTGCTGTATGATTCCAGCCTGTATTTTTATGCAAAAACTTTACACTTTCGGGATAGCCTTCCAATGAATCAACCAAGCTTTTTAAAAGATCGTGTTCGTTTTTCTTAGCATCTAATTTTCTGTTTTCATCTGCCAAATTGCTTCTCAATCCTTCAAGCACGCTTTGTGTTTGAAAAATTTGTTCCTTAGCAAACTCATGGGCTTCTTGTAATTTCTGCAGTTCTTCTTGTCCCGTTTGTAAAGCTTTTTCTTTTTGTATTTTATCTTCCTCTAACTGCTTGATTTGATTAACTCGATTGGTTTTTTCATCCAAGAGTTGCGTTAACGAACGCTGCATGTTTTGAATTGAAGTATCTGCAATAGCTACTTTCTTCTCTGCATCAAATTGATTTCTTTGTATGGTTTGATTTTCCCTACGCATAGCGTCTATTGCTGCACGTTGGTCGTCGAAAACTTTACGCTTATCTTCTAAAGCTGTTTTCAAAAGAATTAAACCATCTTCAATTTGCTTTAGTTTAGCTTGCTCTTCAACGATTTGATTTCCGGTAAAACTGATGCTTTCTTCCAATCCTTTTACTTGTCCGGTTGATTTCTGTAAAAACTCGTCAAGCGTAGATTTTCTTTCTTTTAAATGTTGAAGCTTTTGAGTAGCGAGGCCTTTTTCACTTTCTTTGGTTCTAACCAAACTAACCATTCCATTGAAATTCTGCTGCAATTGTTGCAAGGCTTTTTCTTTATCTATATAGCCTAATTTCTCTTGCTGAAGTGCTGCATCTTCTTTTGCAATAGCTGTTTCAAGTTGTATGCGTTTGTCTACTTCTTCTTGTTGTTGTTGGTTTAAATCGCGGTAGGTAATGTTAAATCCTTCCAAAGCCGCTTTCGCCAACTCGATGCTTATTTCTTTATACTCTTTCTTTATTTCAAAATATTTCTCCGCTTTTTTTGCCTGACTTTCTAAACTTTTAAGTTGGTTATTTATTTCAAACAATAAATCTTCGATACGTGCAAGATCTTGTTCGGTTGCATCTAGCTTAAGTTTTGCTTCTTTTTTTCTGGTTTTATAAATAGTAATGCCAGCCGCTTGCTCAAGCATTTTACGTCTGCTGTTTTCTTTGTCTTTAATAATATCATCTACCATGCCCAACTCAATAATGGCATAACTATCGGTACTAATACCAGTATCCATAAATAAATTATGAATGTCTTTAAGACGGCACGACACATCATTTAAACGGTATTCGCTTTCTCCACTTTTATAATATTTCCTAGAAATGGTAACGGTACTAAATTCGGTAGGAAGTAAGTTTTTGGTATTTTCAAAAGTAAGACTCACTTCAGCCAAGCCGCTTGCGCTTCTTGTTTTACTACCATTAAAAACTAAACTTTCAAGGTTTTCACTTCTAAGATTGCTGATTTTATGTTCGCCAATAACCCATCTGATGCTGTCGATAATGTTACTTTTTCCACAACCATTTGGACCAATAACGCCAGTAATGCCTTCGTCGAAATGCAAAACGGTTTTGTCTGCAAAACTTTTAAATCCTTTTATTTCTAAACTCTTTAAACGCACTTTTCTATATTTTTAGGCAACAAACCTACGTGAAAATGATTGATAATAATAACTAAAATGTAAACATCGGTGCTGTTGTTGATAAAATCAGAATCGAATCTAATAAAAAAAGGGGAAATTAAAGATTCAATACTTTAGAAATTGAAAATTTCAAATGAATCTAAAATGCAATAAATAGCTTATCAACAGGTTATACACAACGATTTGAAGGTTATACACTTTTATCCAATAAACAAAAGTTATATAATTAACAAGAACGGGTTAAATTCGCAGATAAATTTTATACAATGAAAAAAATAATCATCGCATGTGCTATTTTAATGAGTGCACAAGCTCAAGCTCAAGTTAAAACATATACGCAAGCCACAATAAATACCACAATGAATGTGATTGCTCCGGAAGAGGAAGATGTGCAAAGTATTGGCGGTGGTGGTGAAGGTCGTGGAGGAATGAACTTTAGGACTATGATGGATGGAGAAACTTTTTTTACGACGTATTTGAAAGACAATCTTGTAAAAACAAATATCAAATCTGAAATGGGAAAATCAACCATTTTTAGAGATAATGAGAAGAAAGTAACGACTACCATTATAGAAATGATGGGCAATAAATCTGGTTTTGCTGCAACAGATGAAGAACAAGCTGCTATGCAAAAACAACGTGATAGCATGATGGCAGAAAGAAGAAAAAAAGATACGGGTTCAAATGTAAAAAGAGAAGAACGTGTAAAAGTGGAACCCACAACAGAAATCAGTTATACCAAAGAATCTAAAAAAATTGCTGGATTTAATTGTACAAAAGCATATTTAATTACGTCAAGATTTTTAGGCATAAAAGATACTTCGGTAATTTGGGTAGCTCCAGATTTTAAACTAAACAACGTTTTACAAGTTGGTGGAATGAGTGCAATGCCTGGAATGAGCAGCATGATGGGTGGCGCATTAACCGGACTAGAAAAAGTTGAAGGATTTGTTATGGGCTACGAAATGAAAATGAGAAGAGGACGTGTAATGGAAGTATATGTAACAAAAATTGATCTAGAGAAAGCCATAGAAAATAAAGAATTTGACCTACCTAAAGGGATAGAAATAAAGCCAATGAAAGAGATGCAAAACATGTTTGGCGGTGGTCGTGGTGGTGGCAGTATGAGAATGCCAAGAGATTAATCATAAGTAAACATCTTCAATTAATTTTATCTCCAAATGGGGATAAAGGGTAATGGCTAAAATATCAAATTGAATTCGCTTCCATTGTGGGTTTAAAAACAAATACTCTTCTGCGGCTTGGGTTAGAAATTTGAATTTCTTTGGTGTTACCTCATCTTCTGGAAATCCATATTTATTGGTCGATTTGGTTTTTACTTCAATGAAATGCAATACGCCATTTTTGGTTGCAATAATATCAATTTCCCAATGTTTGTACCTCCAGTTTGTGTGCAACATTTGATATTTTAATCCAACTAAATATTCAACGGAAATCGATTCTCCAATTTTACCTGTTTCTATGTGTTTTGCCATACTCAAAAATAATGATTCACACTATCCACACAATGAGGATAAAACGGTAAAAAATTATTGAAAAAACATGTGTTGATTTACCTATTTTTGCACAAATAACCTTAAACATGAATCAAAATAAAACAACTTTCATCATCGGATTGAGTTTAATCATAATAGCTGCAACATTGAAAGTAACTACGTTTCCGCATAGTATAAATCCAATTATTGCCATTTCATTATTTAGTGGTGTATTAATTAAAGATAAAAAATGGGCCTTTGCCATTCCAGTACTTGCTATGTTTGTTTCTGATTTGATGTTGGAAGTATTTAATATTGCTCCAGGCTTCTACGGTCTTGGACAAATTGGAAATTACGCTTCATTATTATTTGTAACCGTTCTTGGATTTACCATGAAAAAGAAAAATTTAATTTCAGTAGCAGGTTATTCTGTTGCTTCTTCATTGGTTTTCTTTTTTTTAAGCAATACCAATTGTTTCTTGTTTGATAATGCATCTACTTATGGCACAGGCATTCAAGGATGGGCGAATTGCTTAGCAGCAGGTTTGCCATTTTTAAGAAATGGAATGGCGATTGATTTAAGTTTCAGTGTTTTATTATTTGGAACGTATGTTGTGTATTCTAAATTTGCAGAAAAGAAACAAATGGCTTAATTAATTTTTCTTTTTACATATTGGAACAAATTGTTGAAACCATTATTCAAAATTCCCCATTTTATACCCACGGTTGAAACCGTGGGCTATAGAAAAAATGCCATAATTCTCTTTCCTAAATTGATTTTTCATACCCTTCATCTATTTGCAAATGCTTGCCGTCTGCAGCTTGTGTAGCCAGCTCATCGCAACGGTTGTTGAATGGATTATCTGCATGTCCTTTTACCCAATGAAATTTAATCACAAATGATTTTGCAATCTCGTGATACAATTTCCATAAATCTGGATTTTTCTTACCTCCTTTGAAATTGTTTTTCATCCAACCATCAAGCCATTTTTTTTCAACCGAATTCACTACATATTGACTGTCCGAATAAATATGAATGGGAATATTTGTTTTGGTAATGGCTTTCAATCCTTCAATAACAGCCAATAGTTCCATTCGGTTGTTTGTGGTTAATCTAAATGCCCCCGACATTTCTTTTCGATGATGATTGTACATCAAAATCACGCCATAACCTCCCCTTCCAGGATTTCCCCGAGATGCGCCGTCTGTGTATATTTTTATGTGGTCGGTCATGAGGAAGAGAGGTTTTAGAGGTTTTAGAGGTTTTAGAGGTTTTAGAGGTTTTAGAGGTTTTAGAAGTTTAATTCGTTCAAAAGGTTCAATACGTTCAATAAGTTCAAAAGGTTGGAAGCATTTTTCATGAATTATCTTCTTCGTGCCTTTGTGCCTTTGTGCCTTTGTGCCTTTGTGCCTTTGTGCCTTTGTGTCTTCGTGTTAAAAAACATCTTCCCCGAAGGGGAAATGCATCTGGATGTTTGATACGAGATTTGATTTCATTCCATTTTGATGATTCAACACCAAACACCAAACACCAAACGCCAAACCAAAAACATTAATCATCTACACCTGAAACACCCCCGTTTTAAATTCAGGAATTACCGCATTATGGTTCGCTGCAGCTATCCCCTCCGAAATCAATTGCCTTGTTTCTTTCGGATCAATAATCGCGTCTACCCATAACCGTGCTGCTGCATATTCAGGTTTTGTTTGTCGGGTATAATTTGCCGTTATTCCATCAAGCAATTCTTTCTCCGCTTCGGGTGTTACTTCTTTTCCTTTTGCTTTCATTCCGGCTACTTGAATTTGCAACATGGTTTTTGCTGCTTGTTCGCCACCCATCACCGCAATTTTTGCAGATGGCCACGCATAAATAAATCTAGGATCGTACGCTTTCCCACACATCGCATAATTACCGGCCCCATAAGAATTTCCAACAATGATGGTAATTTTTGGCACCACAGAATTGGCAACCGCATTTACCAATTTGGCACCATCTTTTGTAATGCCAGAATGTTCGCTTTTACTTCCCACCATAAATCCAGTCACATCTTGTAAAAACACCAACGGGATTTTTTTCTGATTACAATTCAAAATAAATCGAGCTGCTTTATCAGCACTATCGCCATAAATCACACCACCCAACTGCATTTCGCCTTTCTTATTTTTTACCACCAAACGTTGATTCGCTACAATACCTACAGCCCAACCATCTACTCTTGCGTAGCCACAAATAATTGTTTTTCCATAATCTTTTTTAAATTCATCCAAACTATCTGCATCTACAATACTTTCAATCAAATTGAGCATATCGTATGTTTTGGTATTTCCTTCACTTTGAACGCTGTAAATTTCCTCTATACTTTTTATTGGATTTTTTGATTCAGCACGATTAAAACCAGCGTAATTAACGGGGCCAAGCTTGTCCATTATTTTCTTTAACTGATTTAAACATTCATGCTCGCTTTTAAATTTATAGTCCGCAATTCCCGAAATTTCGGTGTGGGTAATGGCGCCGCCTAGGGTTTCGGCATCTATATCTTCGCCAACTGCAGCTTTTACCAAATAAGGACCGGCTAAAAAAATAGACCCTGCGTGTTCCACCATTAATGTTTCGTCGCTCATAATGGGCAGATAAGCGCCACCAGCAACACAAGCACCCATAACGGCAGCAATTTGTGTAATGCCCATTGCACTCATCTTGGCGTTATTTCTAAACATCCTTCCAAAATGTTCTTTGTCTGGAAAGATTTCATCTTGCATCGGCAAAAAAACACCGGCACTATCAACTATATATATGATGGGTAAATGATTTTCCATGGCAATTTCTTGCATGCGTAAATTTTTCTTTCCGGTAATCGGAAACCATGCTCCCGCTTTTACCGTTTGATCATTAGCCACTATAATACATTGACGACCGCTAACATAGCCCATTCCAGCCACCACGCCACCTGCAGGACAACCACCATATTCTGCATACATTTCATATCCTGCAAAGGCGCCAATTTCTACGAATGGTTTATCTGCATCAATCAAGTATTCAATCCTTTCTCGAGCGGTGAGTTTATTTTTTTCTTTTTGTTTTGCTATGGCTTTGTTTCCGCCGCCTTCTGCAATGATTTCTAATTTCTGTCGTATGAAACTCCATGCCATTTTTTGCGCATCTTCATTTTTATTGAATTCTAAATTCATCATGTATTTTGGTGGTTTTTATTTGTTTGCAATTTATACCATTTTATGTCTTTCTCATCAGCAAATGGGTAAAATGATTTGAATGTTAATGATAAAACTTCTGTATTTTTAAACCCAATATTTTCTCATGAAAAAAGAAAAACTCGTTATCATTGGCGCTTCCGGACATGCCAAAGTAATTATTGACATTGTTGAAAAACAAAGTAAATACGAACTGCTTGGCTTAATAGAAAATAATCCCAATCTTGAAAAAAAAGTTTTGGATTATGGTATTTTGGGCGATGAATCTATTTTGTCTGAAACCATATACAATGATGTGTATTTATTCATCGCCATTGGTGATAATTGGATACGCCATTTGGTGAAAGAAAGAATTTCGGCTTTATATCCATCCATCAAATTTGCCACATTAATCCATCCTTCAGCTCAAATTGCAAAAGATGTAAAAATTGGCGAAGGCGTTTGCATCATGGCTGGAGCAATTGTGAACAGTGATTCTACCATTGACAATTTTACCATAATAAATACAAAAGCAAGTATGGATCACGATGGTTACTTGGGTGCATTTGCAAGTTTGGCGCCAAATGCCACAACTGGTGGAAATGTATCTATTGGTAGTTTTACATCCATAGGCATCAGTGCTACCATAAAACATGGGGTGCAAATTGGTGCGCATGGTGTTATTGGCGGCGGAGCTTTAGTGTTGAAAAATTTCGAAGACAATCAAGTTATATATGGCATTCCTGCTACTGCTATTAGAAGTAGAATTATGGGAGAAAAATATTTATGATAATACAAACCGAAAATAAAACCATTGGCATTATGGGCGCAATGCCCGAGGAAATCGCCGGAGTTCTTGAACTGATGACTGAAGTAACCGAACATCAAATTGGCATGAGAATTTATCATCAAGGGAAAATAAATAATACAAACGTGGTATTGGTTTTTTCGAGATGGGGGAAAGTAGCCGCCGCTAGCACAGTGACTACATTAATCAATTTGTTTAAAATCAATCAACTGATTTTTACTGGTGTTGCTGGTGCGATAAATGACAAACTTAATATCGGCGATATTGTAATTGGCGAAAAATTCTATCAACACGATATGGATGCTCGACCGTTTATAAAACAGTTTGAAATTCCAATGCTGGATATAGATCATTTTGAGGCAGATTTTGGTTTAATAACCGATGCTTACGAAAAGCTAAAGGATGCAATTGAAAATAATTTACTTTATGACAATGCGCATCCAACATATACTTCAATTTTACAAAATCAACAAGTACATATTGGTGATATTGCAAGTGGTGATCAATTTATTTCGAATGAAACAACGCGTAAAAACCTTATCAAACATTTCCCAGATTTGTTTTGTGTAGAAATGGAAGGCGCTGCTGTTGCTCAGGTTTGCTTCGAGTTCAACATTCCGTTTATCACCATTCGAGTTATTTCTGATGGCGCTAACTCTAATGCCCCAATTGATTTCGCTGATTTTGTAAAACATGTAGCCAGCAAAATTTCAAAAAACATTATTAAAATGTTGATTGTGTAAAAAACTTCGCATTTGCACTTTTATAAAACATAATTTTCTTATTTGTTTTAAAAATAAAAAAATCACATTCAATTTTGGCAGAAGTTATAATTAGTAATACATTTGACACTAGTCATTTTTTGAATGATAAAATTTTGTTTTAAACAAAATTCAAGTACTGGTTATCGGAATTATTCCTGTTAATATAAAAACCTAAAAAAAAAAGAATGAAACAATTTTACAAATTAAGCTTTGCATTGATTTTTATGATGAGCACATCATTAAGCATCTTTGCACAACAAAAAAATGCTTGGACAGCACACACTAGTTTAAGCAAAATCACTACAGACAAAGCGGTGGCTAGATTATCTTTTCCAACTCAATTCAAATTATATGATTTGAATGCGGAATTGATTCAACAAGAGTTGTTTAAAGTTGTAAACAATTCTACCTCACACACTGTAGTTATTTCTTTGCCTAATGCATCAGGAGAAATCGAGCAGTTTGAAGTATTTGAAGCATCTAATTTTGATGCAGCATTACAAGCAAGATTTCCTATGATTAGGGCTTTTTCTGGAAAAGGTTTAACCGATAAATACGCCACTTTAAAATTAAGTTTCTCACCTCAAGGGATTCAAACTATGGTTTTTAGAACAGACAAACCAAATGAATTTATTGAGCCTTATTCACAAGACCATACTGTTTATGCAGTTTTTAATTCAAACAGAAAGAAAGGGGAATTGCCATGGACTTGTTCTACACCAGAGCAAAATTTAGCAGAAGGCTTAAATGCTCAAGTTTCAAATGCAGGATTAACTTCAAGATCAACAGGTGATTTGAAAACAATGCGTTTGGCACAATCTTGTAACGCAGAATATTCTAACTATTTTGGTGCTACAAGCAGTGCGCAAGTTGGTTTGGTATTGGCTGCATACAATGCAACGCTTACACGTTGTAATGGTTGTTATGAAAAAGACCTTGCATTGCATTTGAACTTAACAGACAATAGTACTCAAGTAATTTATTATGTAGCGGCAACTGATCCTTACACTACAATGGGACAATGGAATAGTCAATTACAAACCGCTTTAACATCAATAATTGGCGAAGCTAATTACGACATTGGCCACATGTTTGGTGCTTCTGGTGGTGGTGGAAACGCAGGTTGTATTGGTTGCGTTTGTAACAATGGTAAAGGAAGTGCTATTACTTCTCCAGCTGATGCTATTCCTCAAGGTGATAATTTTGATATTGATTACGTAGTACATGAAGTTGGTCACCAACTTGGTGCTAACCATACATTTTCTATGTCATTAGAAGGTTCTGGTGTTAATAAAGAAGTAGGATCTGGTATCACCATCATGGGATATGCAGGTATCACCAACCAAGACGTAGCGCCCCACTCTATCGACATTTATCATCAAGCTTCAATTGCTCAAATTCAAGCAAATTTGGCTACTAAAACTTGTCCAATTACAACAAGTTTAGCTGGTACAAATGCAACTCCAGTAATAGCTCCAGTAGCAAATTACATCATTCCATTCAGCACTCCATTTGCATTAACAGGATCTGCAACTGATGCTGATAATGATGCACTTACTTATTGCTGGGAACAAAATGACAACTCAACTGTTTCGGGTGCAAACAGTAAAGCTAGTCCTACAAAAACAACAGGACCAAACTGGTTGACATTCAAACCAACTGCATCACCAACAAGAATATGTCCGCAATTGTCTACAGTTTTAGCAGGAGGATTTACAACAGGTCCATTAGCTGGTGGAACTCCAGGTATTGACATTGAAGCATTAAGTTCAGTAGCTAGAGCATTGAATTTCAGACTAACAGTTAGAGATAATGCGCCATATAGTTCTACAGCTCCAATAAAAGTTGGACAAACACAATTTACAAATATGATTGTTACCGTAAATGGAACAGCTGGTCCTTTTGCGGTTAGTGTTCCAAACACAGCAGTAAGTTGGAGGGGATTGACAACACAAACTGTTACATGGTCTGTAAACGGAAGTGATTTAGCCCCAGTAAGTTGTGCAAATGTGAAAATTTCATTATCAACAGATGGTGGTTTTACATGGGCATATGTATTGGCAGAAAGCACGCCAAATGATGGCACAGAAGCTGTAACAATTCCTAATACAGTATCCGCTACAGCTCGTATTAAAGTAGAAGCAGTAGGAAATATTTTCTTTGATATTTCAAACACCAATTTTACCATTACACAAGCATTGCCAGGATTTGCATTTGATGATCCAGCAGCAGCATCTGTAACTTGTGGTGTTGCTACTTCAGCAAGTATTACTTTAGGTAGCGTATCTATTCTAAACTTTTTAACACCAATCGTATATACAGCATCGGGCAATCCAGCTGGATCTACTGTAACTTTTAGTGATGACAACGTTGTTCCAGGTAACAGCACTGTAGTAAGCTTCAATAATATCAGTGGATTAAACACTGGTACATATAACATTACAGTAACAGGTACTGCAGGAACAATTGTACAAACAAAGGTTTTATCATTTACTTTAGCACCAACAGATGCTCCAAGCATTACATCACAACCAACCAACACCAGTGCTTGTGCTACAACACCTGTAACATTTACTGTAGTATCTCCTACTCCTGGGGTTTCATATCAATGGCAAGTAAGCACTGATAATGGTGTAACATATTCTGATATTGTTGGAGCCAACACAGATACTTACACGATAGCCTCTGTAGCTGCCAATTTAAATAACAACAGATATAAAGTAATTATTTCAACACAATGTGGTGTAACAATTTCATCAGTAGCTACTTTATCTGTAACTGCACCAACTGCAATAACAGCTCAACCAAATAACTCAACAATTTGTGTTGGACAAAATGCAAACTTCACTTCAAATGCAAGTGGTGTTGGTGTTACTTACCAATGGGAAGTTAGTACTGATGGTGGAGCAACCTGGAATAATATTGCTGGAGCAACCAATAGAAACTACAACATTGCTGCACCAGCTTTAACTTTAAGCAATAATAAATATCGTGTAATAGCAACGGTATCTGCGGGTACTTGCCCTGGTTCAGTAACATCAAACGTAGCAACTTTAGTGGTTAATCCAACTCCGGTTGTAGCAGCAACAAGTAACTTAACCAATGTTTGTACTGGTTCTCCTGTAATACTAACGGCATCAGGTGCAACTACATACAGTTGGACTCCAGGAAATTTAACCGGAGCAACAGTTACGGTAAATCCAGTTGTTAACCCTAACAACCCTGGAACTGCATTATTAAATATATTTACAGTAGTTGGAACCAACACTCAAGGATGTACTGATACTAGAACAGTTCAAGTAACTGCAAATCCATTGCCACGTGTAACTTTAACTTCGGTTCCAAACAATCCAAGTTTGTTCCCAGGATTAACGGCAACATTAACAGCAAACGTTACACCATCGGCTCCAAATACAACTTACCAATGGTATAAAAACAATGTATTGTTGGCTGGTCAAACTGCACAAACAATTGTTGTAGATATTGATGGCTTAGGTACGTACAAAGCAACAGCAGCAATCGATGGATTCTGCTCATCAACATCAATCAATACAATCACTGCAAAAGATTCTGCTTCTGATATCTTATTTATCTATCCAAATCCAAACAAAGGTGCTTTCCAGGTTAGATTTAATGATAAGTATAATGGCGAAAGCTATCCATTAAGTATCACCATTTATGATGGTAAAGGAGCAAGAGTGTACAAACAAGCATTCACTCCAGGATCTACTTTTGGAAGAATGGATGTGATTTTGAAAAATGTTGGAAGTGGTGTTTACTTTGTAGATTTAACTGATGCTTCAGGCGTTAGATTACAATCAGGCAAAGTAGTTATTAAGCCATAATTTCTTAATCAATACTTTTTAAAAAATCCCGGTGCCTTTGGTAGCCGGGATTTTTTTTGAAGGATTAAAACGCTACGCTGGTTTAAAAAGTCAGAGTGAAAATGAGATTTAGAGCGAATTTTCACAATTGACTTTTTTCTTCATTCTCATTCTGTTTCTCGCTCTAAACAAAAAAAACTTCGTGCCTTTGTGACTTCGTGTCAAAAAAATGCTGCAAGCATTTCACCTTAGTGGCTTTTTGTTTATGTTTGAATCCCTTTGCGTCCTTGCACCTTTGCGGGCTTTACGTGAAACAAAAAAGGTTTAAATCGCTTCTCTGGTTTAAGAGTTTAATGGTTTAAGGTTGGAAGTATTTTCCATTTTTTAGCTTATTTGATTTATAAAAAATCTTCGTGACTTTGCGCCTTTGTGACTTTGTGTTTAAATTCTTTCTCCCCTTTGCGTCTTTGCTCCTTTGCGGGCTTTGCGTGAAACAAAAAAGGTTTAAATCGCTTTGCTGGTTTAAAAAGTCAGAGTGAAAATGAGATTGAGAGCGAATATTGAGTTTTGACTTTTTTCTTCATTCACATTCTGTTTCTCGCTCTAAACAAAAAAAACTTCGTGCCTTTGTGTGACTTCGTGTCAAAAAAATGCTGCAAGCATTTCACCTTAGTGGCTTTTTGTTTGTGTTTCAATTCTTCCACGCTTGCGTGAAACAACCATTTTTTTTCATTCTATCCCATTTGTTTGAATTAATTTCACCGCATGAATAAAATAATTTTCATTTTAATTACCTACATATTTTTATACTCGTTTACAAATCAGTGCGTTGCTCAAAACAGCCCCAAAATGATTGCTACATTCAACAAGAATGTTTTTAAAAATAGAGATACACTTAATTTCGATATCAATTTAGCCGATAGTTTCAAATCAATAAAAACAGCATCCGTTCATTTATGGATTGAAGAAATTACAACCAGTAGAAAATGGCACTATAAATACCCTTTATTAAATGGGAATTTAAATGCCAGCCTAATAATTGATTCCACATTAAAACCAGGAAATTATGCTTTCAATTTTTTGATGCAACGGAATTTTTTCAGGATAAAAGGCAAACTCAAAAACCCTGAAAAAAAAGACAATCTGATTAATTATGTTTTATTATCAAAAGACAAAGAAGTTGTAACCGGGATTTTACCACTTGATTTTGATAAGTCTTTCATCAGTGAATACATGTTGTTCCAAGATTCTGCACATATACTCTTTTCGAGGCCTTCACATAAAGGCTCAAATATGCAAATTGAATTTATAAATGATTTAGATTCAAGTTATACTGTGGTTGATAGCATTACAAATTTTATCAGCATTATAAATGAACATGATTCATCAACAATACAAAATCCAACTCCATCTAACTATCAATTTAATAAAACAGACGATCTGTATAAAACCATAATGCCAACAGTAGTCGTAAATTCAAGTTCAAAAAAAATAATTGATGATTATCAAAAAGATAATGTGTCGGGGATGTTTGCAGGCGTTGACGGAACTGTTATTGATGGTTTAATTTCGGATGAAATTGCCAAGGCGAATAATTTGCTTAATTATCTTACTTTCAAAGTGGCTGGATTAAGCATTAAAACTTCAAATGAGGGAACCGATGAATTGGTATGGAGAAAACGTCGTACGGCAATTTATATTAATGAAATAAGGGCAGAGCCTGAACTTTTACAAGACATTATACCTGCAGAAATTGCCATGATTAAAATTTATGAACCTGGAATACCTGTTGCATCTGCAAACGCCGAAGGTGGCACAATTGCTATCTATATGAAACATGGCATTTATTTGAAAAAAAACAAACCCACAAACAATTTCTACATTTTTGGATATAATGGTTTAAATACAATTTGGAAATAACGCTTTATTAAAATATTAATCGAAAAAAAAAATCATGAAAAAAAATTGGCTTATAACTGGATGTTCAACAGGATTTGGACGTGCATTGGCTTTGGAAGCTTTAGCACAAGGACATCACGTAGCAGTTGCTTCTAGAAATACAAAAGACGTTTCTGACATTATTGAAAAATATCCTGATTTAGCTTTAGCCGTTACATTAGATGTAACCAACAAACAACAAATTACAGACGCTGTAAAATTGACAATAGAAAAATTTGGAAGCGTAGATGTATTGGTTAATAATGCAGGCGTTGGATATTTTGGTGCAATAGAAGAAAGTGAAGATGATGCTGTAAGAAATATGTTTGACATCAACGTATTCGGACTTGCAAACATGATTCAGGAAGTGTTGCCATTTATGCGTAAACAAAAATCTGGACATATTTTGAATGTGGCTTCTATCGGTGGTTTACGTTCTTTCCCGGGCGTTGGTTTTTATAACGCCACGAAATATGCCGTTGATGGATTAAGTGAGGCATTGTACAAAGAAGTTTCGCCCTTGGGCATAAAAGTGACCATCATTGCACCAAGTGGTTTCCGTACCGATTGGGCAGGACGAAGTGCTAATGACACTAAAATAAAAATTGATGATTACAATCAAACAGCTCGTAAAAATATGGGCGACATCAGAAAAAGCAGTGGCAACCAACCCGGCGACCCAGTTCGCGCAGCAAAGGCCATGATTATGATTACTGAAGTAGAAAATCCGCCTTTAAGATTGCTACTTGGTGCAGGTGCTCTAAAAGGCGCTCGTTTAAAAATTGAAGAACTCAAACACGATTTCGAAACCTGGGCAGAAGTTTCGGAAGGTGCTGATTCTCCAAAGGATTAAATTAATGGAATGATTAAAATTCAAAAGGAAAAAGTAAAAAAAGGCTGTCCAAATTTATGGGACATAAGGTTGTTTTGATGATTTAAATTTTCACTTTTGAATTTTTACTTTTTAATTTTTAATTCTACTAAATATTCATTTTCGTTTCCATTTAGAATTTCAGGATATTCTGACTAAATTTGCCGTCTTATTGTTTTTTTAATTTTCTATATGAATAAAAATATGTTTTTGAATAGTGGTGAAGATGAAATGGAGTTTATGCCTATTATCCCTCTTAATGAAGAAGATACAAGTGTTGATGACCAACCGATACCCGACGAACTTCCAATTTTAGCACTTAGAAATACCGTGCTTTTTCCTGGAGTAGTTATACCGATTACTGTTGGCAGAGATAAAAGTATTAAAGCGGTTACAGAAGCATACAAATCAGATAAACTGGTGGGTGTTATTGCTCAAAAAGACAGCACCATTGAAGAACCTACTCCTGTTGATTTAGAATCCATTGGTACAGTAGCTAAAATTGTAAAGCTGATAAAAATGCCTGATGGTGGAACAACTGTTATCATTCAAGGGAAAAAGCGTTTTAAGTTGGTTCAAATCACTTCTGAAGAACCTTATTTTAAAGCCAAAATCAGTTTGCTGGAAGAAACTAAAATGGTGGCTGATACTGGATTTGATGCCATGATCAGCAGCATAAAAGATTTGGCTTCTCAAATCGTAGGACTGTCGCCAAACTTACCGAGCGAAGCTGCCATCATTTTAAAGAATATTGAAAATCCGTCTTTTCTTATACATTTCGTAAGCAGTAATTTAAACTGTGATCTAAAACAAAAGCAACAACTTTTAGAAATCAACGAAATAAAAGAACGTGGCGAATTGTTGATGAACCTCATGCATACCGAACTTCAATATGCTGAGTTAAAAAATAAAGTAACCAATAAAACTAGGGCTGAATTAGATAAGCAACAACGTGAATATTTTTTACAACAGCAAATGAAAGCCATCAAAGATGAATTGGGTGGCGAAAATGCAGCTGAAGTAAAAGAAATGATGAAAAAAGCAGAGTCAAAAAAATGGACGGTTGCTGCAAAAGAAATGTTCAATAAAAGCATCGAGAAACTTGAAAGGATGCACCCCTCTACCCCAGACTATTCCATCATTTATAATCACCTCGATTTATTGTTGGATTTACCATGGGAAGAATATACTGCAGATACGTATGATCTAAAAAAAGCAAAAAAGATATTAGACAAAGACCATTATAGTATGGATAAAATCAAGGAGCGTATTTTAGAATATTTAGCCGTGCTTAAATTAAAGGGCGATATGAAAAGTCCGATTCTTTGTTTTATTGGCCCTCCAGGTATTGGAAAAACGAGCTTGGGTAAAAGTATTGCAGCTGCCATCAATAGAAAATATGTACGTGTGAGTTTGGGTGGTTTGCATGATGAAAGTGAAATTCGTGGACATCGCAAAACCTATATTGGTGCAATGCCCGGAAGAATTATTCAATCTATTCGTAAAACAAAATCAAGCAACCCTGTGATGATTTTGGATGAAATTGATAAAATTGGCAGCGACCATAGAGGCGATCCATCATCGGCTATGCTTGAAGTATTGGACCCAGAACAAAACCATGCTTTTTATGATAACTACCTTGAATTGGAATACGATTTAAGCAAGATATTATTTATTGCAACTGCCAACAACATCAACAACATACAACCTGCATTAAGAGATCGTTTGGAAATCATCGATCTTAGCGGATATGCTATTGAAGAGAAAATTGAAATCGCCAAGCAACACCTTATTCCAAAGCAAAAGCAAATGCATGGTTTGAAGGAAAACAGTTTCAAAATGAATGATACTGTAGTTGAAAAAATCATTACAGATTATACGCGTGAAAGTGGTGTTCGTGAGTTAGATCGTGTATTGGCAAGCATCATGCGTTATCAAGCAAAAGAATTGGTGGTAAGGGGGAAACTGAAAGCCACCATAACTGCTCCGGATGTAGAAAAAATATTGGGCAAATCTAAATTCAACAACGAGATATACAAGATGGCGAATATGCCTGGTGTGGCAGTTGGGTTAGCATGGACTTACGTAGGTGGAGATATTTTATTTATTGAAGCACAAATTTGTGAAGGAAAAGGCGAATTGAAACTAACCGGAAACCTTGGAAATGTAATGAAGGAAAGTGCTTCTACTGCTTATTCTTGGATTCAAGCAAATGCTAAAAAAGCAGGAATAGATTCATCATTATTCGCTACAAACAATATTCATATTCATATTCCAGAGGGTGCCGTTCCAAAAGATGGTCCGAGTGCTGGAATTACGATGATGACAGCATTAACCAGCGCATTTACCGGAAGAAAAATAAAACCATACTTAGCCATGACGGGCGAAATTACCCTCCGCGGACAAGTATTACCGGTAGGCGGCATAAAAGAAAAAGTATTGGCAGCAAAACGTTCTGGGATAAAGGAAATTATCATGTGTTGGCAAAACGAAAAAGATGTGGAAGAAATCAATCCGAAATTTATAGCGGGCATTCAATTTCATTATGTGAAAACGATGTTGCAGGTGTTGGATATTGCGTTGGTGTGATGGAGAAAACAATATTATTATACAATACTTGCAGATATAAAAATTAAAAACCCTTACTTATAAAAATTTGGGGAGGTGAAGTGCAAATAGGATATATAAATAAAAGTAAGTCTCAACTTTAGTTTTATTGTTAAATAAAGCGCTATTGTGCTTTTCATTAGTAGATACTATTTTAGAATCCCTAATAACGCTTTAGCTACAGCCTCAGAAGATGCAGGATTCTGTCCCGTAATTAACATACCATCACTTACAACATACGAAGCCCAATCTTCTTTTTTAGAATAGATTCCGCCCTTATTTTTCAACTCGTTTTCTAATAAAAAGGGAACTACTTCCGTAAGTCCAACGGCTTCCTCTTCAGTATTAGTAAAGCCTGTTACTTTCTTTCCTTTTACTAAATAATTACCTGCATTATCTTTTACATTCAATAAAACTGAAGGGACATGACAAACTGCTGCAATTGGCTTTTGGGTATTCGAAAAGTGCTCAATTAAATTTATTGAATCTACATCATTCGTTAAATCCCATAAAGGTCCATGCCCACCGGGGTAAAATATGCCATCATAATCATCGGATGAAATAGTGGATAGTACATGTGTTTCTGATAAAATTTTTTGTAAGTTTTTATCTGCTTTAAACCTAATAACAGCTGGGGTTTGATTTTCAGGTGTATCGCTTGGTGGGTCAATAGGCGGCTGTCCACCTTTAGGAGAGGCAATTGTTATTGAAGCTCCGGCATCCTTAAATACATAATATGGTGCTGCAAACTCTTCTATCCAAAATCCTGTTTTTTCCCCTGTGTTTCCCAACTCGCTATGAGAAGTTAATACCATTACTATTTTCATTTTTTATTTGTTTTAAAAATTTAAATTTCAACTATCATTTTTCCAACGTTTTCAACTTCAAACAAACCCAGCAAAGCAGCAGATAATGTTTCAAATCCTTTTACAAAGGTTTCTTTATATTTTAATCCGGTTTTGTTTATTCTTCAATTGATTTAGTTTTTATTTATGTGAATTTGTTTGATGCAAAATTTCAGTTCTTCGTTGACGTCTGTTTATACAAGATTTCTAAAGAATTACAATATTCATGGTTTACTGATAAAATAAAAATGACAGGCGCTACATAAGCAACTGATTTTGCATGTAGAAATTATAAAAGAGAGGATTGAAAAGATTTTGGTTATTTAATCTGGATTTTGTTGTTGGAATGGGGATAAGAAAAAAAACAATTAAGCGTATTGTTTGAGCCGATTTTTGGTAGAAAATGTTGTAGAATGTCTAAAATCCAAAACTCAATCAAATCCTTTCATTTACAGCATTTTTTCTTTTTATAGAAGTAAACTGCAAAAACTTGATTCCATGTAAAATAACAAGCCTGCTAAGATCATTTTCCAATACAAAACGCAACCCAACTACTCACTCATCATCTTATGCTTTTCCATCCAATCAACCTCCTTAGGCATTCCAAGTGCTTGAATAATACCTGTAATAAAAATAAATAATATCGTAGCCGATAAATACAACAAGTTGTACCCATTATATTTTACAATATCACCAAAATTATTTTTGAAAAAAACCACCAAATCGGTAATTAAAACTGTTGCCCATCCTATGAGGAAAAAAAGAAAAATGGCATAAGAAATGATGCGAATTATTTTTACGGGATATTGACCAGTTCGTTTCCAGAAAATAATAAACACCGTGGAAAAGAAAACCGGTGGTATCAAGAGCATAACACACATGTAGCCATATGTAAACCAAGGAATGTAATCCAAACCCTGCATTAAAAATTTCAATCCTATCAACAACAAAAACGCTGTGGCGAAAATGCTAAGAATGAGTAAAATGATTTTACCCAATAAATTAAAATAGCGTTCAAATAATGTCATCATGTAATTTTTATAAATAAAAAAAACCTACAAAATTATGTAGGTTTTTGAAAAACTATTTTTATGAGAAATAACTCAAATTGGTTTTTGGCGTTAGCGCAATAATGGTTTCATACATGAGCTTAACGGTGTTTTCGATATCGCTTTTATGCAACATTTCAACGGTAGTATGCATGTATCTTAATGGAATAGAAATCAATACAGAAGGGCATCCATCATTAGCATACGCAAAAGAATCCGTATCGGTTCCGGTACTTCTGCTTACTGTTTTCAATTGAAAAGGAATTTTTGATTTATCAGCAATATTTTGAACAAAATTCAATAGTTTATTATGTACCGCAGGTCCGTAACACAATGAAGGACCACCACCACACTTACATTCGCCTTCAATGATTTTATTGATCATTGGCGTTGTACTATCATGGGTAACATCAGTTATAATGGCAATATCTGGCTTAATTCTGCGGGCAATCATTTCTGCGCCACGCAAGCCAATTTCTTCTTGAACTGCATTTACAACGTACAAAGCAAAAGGCAATTTCTTTTTATTCTCTTTTAATAAACGAGCTACCTCTGCAATCATAAATCCACCAACACGATTGTCGAATGCTCTTCCAATAATAAAGTCGTGCGCCAATTCATCATAACCATCTTCATACGTAGCCACAGCGCCAATGTGAATACCCAAGGCTTCTACTTCTTTTTTATTTCTTGCACCGCAATCCAAAAATAAATTTTCCACTTTTGGTTGTGGTTCTTTCGCATCATTATTGCTCATTCTGGTATGAATGGCAGGCCATCCAAAAACAGCTTTTACCGATCCTTTTTTACCGTGAATCAATACGCGCATAGATGGCGCTATTTGATGATCTACGCCCCCATTTCTTTTTAAATAAATCAATCCTTCAGGAGAAATATAATTTACAAACCAACTGATTTCATCGGCATGTGCCTCTATAACAACTTTAAATGGTGCCGTTGGATTTATTACGCCATAAGCCGTTCCATAAGGATCCGTATGCATTTCATCTACAAAAGGCTTCACATATTTCATCCATACTTTTTGTCCGCCACTTTCAAAACCTGTTGGAGAAGGCGTATTGATATAATGTTTTAAAAATTCGTACGAAGCATCTTCAAGTAAGGATGCTTTCTTTTTTGCTTTTGCCATAGTTTTAGTTTTATATTTTACAAATTAACTACAATGTTACTATTATTGATGCTGTTCCCGAAAATAACATTAATCCATCAACCAAAAAATAATAGAAATAATAATTTCTTCTTTTTAACGATAAAAGAAACAACAGAAAACAAAGTGCCGAAGACAACATCAAAATAAACTTGTGAATATCCATCAATTGAAAAGGCACAAGCCAAATTAAAATAGAATTCGTTAGAAGCAAACCCAACATTAGGCCTATCAATTTCGATTTATTAAACACCGCAGCTAAACTCAATACATTAAATTGTTTGTCTTTTTCGATATCTCTAAAATCGAATATAACGCCAATCATAATAATGAAAAAAAACCGGATTAAAAACATTTTAAAAATCAAACCAGAATCAACATCAACTTGATTTGACAATGGAATAACAACCGTTGCATAAGCCCAAGTGAAGGAAAGCAAGATTGTTTTTAAAAATGTCACTTTTTTAACTATAAAAAACCGCCCATTATTCAACATTAAAAAAGTATATAAAAATGAGGCGATTGCCGGAATAAAAAGAATCCGTATTGTCTGAGGCGATTTCATCAATGCATCAAAAACAAAAACTATTGACATTAAAAAAAGTATAAAACTGGAGGCATATTTCTGCAGAGAAATGTTTTTTTTCTGCAAAATATCTTGTTGCCATTTGATTAAAATGCCGTAGAAATTATAAAACAATAAAGTGACAAAAAAAACCAATAAAACAACAGAATAATTAAAGCGAATATTTAGCAATACAAAGGTTTGCACACTTAAAAAAGCAGCACAAAGCGAAACGAAAATGGAACGAGAAAATATAAAATGAATAACCCGCATTAAGGTGTTATAAAGTAAAATGGTGTTGTTGACTTGATTACATTGCTTTTATTTCCGGCAAAATCTTTCACATACAATTCAAAATATAATGAATCGGTGAAAGGTCTTGGGAAATGCGGTGGAGGAAGTGCTGTAGCAATATCAACACTTACTTCTACATTTAAATTTGATTTATTGGGAATAGGTAAATTGGGAAAAGCCAACGAATCTGGAGGATTTAAGGTGTCGTTTTCCAAACGGATATACACAAATGAAATAGAGGTATCTTGAAAACCAAAATCACCTTCGGCATCTGTAAGTTTGAAACTGAGTTGTGGACCCGTTAAACTTGGATTATCACTGTACCAAGTTGAAGGCGTTATTGACAAAAAGCTAATTTGTGGTTGAGTGGTATAGTTTTCTTTTTTGCAAGAAATAACTACAAAACAAATCACTATAAATAAAATGGCTTTGTACATGGGTAAAATTTGTTTGATAAAATTACTTAACCAAATTCAATTAACAATTAAAATTAAATCATGAAATTTGCTGACAAATGATAAATGTCAAGACATATGATAATTTAAGAAGCAACATCTTTAATGTACATAAAGATAACTTCAAAGCAGTTTCCATTGAGTTGTTTCATTATCAATATACCCATAATGCCATTTATCGAAAATATTGTGATTTAACGACAAGAGATATTGGCGCAATTAAGCATTTACATGAAATTCCATTTTTACCCATTCAATTTTTTAAAACCCAAGAAATAACAACAGGCAATTTTGATGCTGAATCCATATTTGAAAGCAGTGGCACAACGGGAAGCATCAACAGCAAACATTATGTAAAAGATTTGAATTGGTACACGAAATCATTTATAGAAAGTTTTGATTTATTTTATGGAAACATAGAGGATTACTGTATTTTGGGGTTATTGCCTTCTTATTTGGAACGCAAAAATGCCTCGTTGGTTTATATGGTAAATGCGTTAATCAACAAGAGTAAAAATGATTTAAGCGGGTTTCATCTTTACGACCATAAAAAATTACATGAGATTATAAAAAGCAATGAAGAAAATAAACAAAAGACGTTATTGATTGGGGTAAGTTATGCGCTGCTGGATTTTGCCGAAAGCTTTCCGATGAAATTAAATAACACTATCATAATGGAAACCGGAGGCATGAAGGGGAAACGAGAAGAAATGACTAAACAAGCCTTACATCAAGCATTAATGAATCAATTTGAAGTTGCAGAAATTCATTCTGAATATGGCATGACAGAATTATTATCTCAGGCCTATTCATTTGGAAAAGGTATTTTCAGCACTCCCCCATGGATGAAAATCTTATTGCGTTCAGAAGATAATCCACTACAAACTTTTCCCTATGTTTTAAAAGAAAACGAAACACAACGTGGTGTAGTTAATGTTATAGATTTGGCAAACATAGATAGTTGTAGTTTTATTGCTACAGAAGATACCGGTATAAATTATTGTGATGGCACATTTGAAATTACAGGCCGATTGAATAATAGCGACATTAGAGGTTGTGGCTTAATGATCATTTAAACGTTTATACTCAAAACCATTTTTTTTATCAGAAAAAAACCATTGATTTTTACCCAAGATTAATATCGCTTTTGGATGTAAGTATGTTGAATCATTTTTTTTAGTCATTAAAAAATAGCCTTCTTTAGAAAAAACCTCAGCAATTTTACCATCATTTGAAACATTTACAGCCGCAATAAATGTTCTATCCCCATTAAACAATTTATTTTTTAATTCAAACGGTCGTAAACAGGTTTTATTAATTTCACTCCAAGTATATCCTGCAGAATGAATACAACCATGCTTATCTCTGTCTGCGCCTACTTTTCTTACCTTTTTTTGATATGATTTATTACATCCAACAAGAAAAACGAATGATAAAAACAAAATACGTTTGTTAAAAATATGCATTGAATATATTTTTACAGTTTTAAAAACAACCACAGAACATTTGGTTTATATTAAACATAATTAAATAGAAACCATATTGAAAAATAAATAGAAAAAACATTGCAATTTAGTTTTTCTGTTATTAACTTCACACTCGAGTTTCAATCAAGAATTTCAGTGGTAAATCAATAATCCTCCAAAAAGCCCTTCCGCATCCTTTTTCTTTTTGTAAAACACAATGGAATTATATTATTTACCATAAACAAAAATATATGTACTCTAAAATTTCAACCCTATTTCTTACAGCTTTTGTATTTTTTATCTCAAGCTCATTTGCCCAAAACTCATCAAACTGTTTTGTTGAAAACTTCGATAATCCACAATCAGGTTGGGTGCTATCCAACGGAGCTCAAATTAGAAGTTATAACAACCCAGCAAATGGTTGTGGAAACGACAGAGGAATTGTAACGCCAACTGTGTCAGGAAATAATAACATTACCATAAAAGCACCTTCATATACTTCTAATGGAAATGATATTTTAAAAATATCGTTTGACATTTTTAGGTTGAGTACAAACATGAATTGTAGTTCTTGGTCGAATTTTGATTGTCCAACCAATTTGGAAATTTCAATGATCACCGACAACAATACAATCGCAGGAGTTACGAATTTAATTATTCCTCAGATCGGTCCAAGTTTTAACCCAAAAATTACGTCGATTGTAAATATAGATGGTGCATTACCAAGCGGAACAAGTTACCGTTTGATGATAAAATTAAAATCAAATAACCCAGGTAATTCTTGTACTCAAACCAATGCAAAATACGTGTTGGATAATATTGAATTATGTCAGTACAACTCAACATCTATTATCGATGCTATTGATGATAATCTTTGTTATTTAGCCGATGGATCAGATTTGTTTGTGGGCGATGTAAGTTTGAACGACTCATCTTATAGTAGCGCAGAGGTTACCTACTCACTTGTAAATGGGCCATTTGGTTTAAACAGTTCTTCTATTGGTGGTGCGGTCATTACATTAAATGCTGATGGAACGTTTATGTTGATTCGTACCGATGGATTTGAAAGTATTTTTGATTTCACTTATCAAATGACAGACAATGCATCTGGTTTAACGGATTTGGCTTCAGTACGTGTATGTTTTACAGATGGCGGTCCGCTTCCGTTAACATTAGTAAATTTTGGTTGTACCAGAAATAATAAAACAGCAGAATTGGTTTGGAATACATCAATTGAGTCTAACATCAATAGATTTGAAGTACAAAGAAAAATCGGAGCAAGATTTGAAACTGTAGGAACTGTTATGGCAAAAAATTCACCAATTGGAAGTAGCTACTCATTTAATGAATACAACAATGCTTCTGGAATAACAGAATACAGATTAAAGATTGTTGAGAACAACAATATCAATAGATATAGTTCAATAAAAACATTAAAAGGAATTAAAGGTGCTGATGAAATGGAAGTTTATCCAATGCCCAGCAAAGGAAACGTAACCATTCGTATGAACGAAATAAATAATCGTGCATCAGTTGAAATCATAAATTTATCAGGAAGCGTGATTAAAAAAATCAGCAACAACTCGTCGAATGTATTTGAATTCAACGATTTGCAAAATGGATTTTACATCATCAAATACACGAATAATTTGACAGGGAATGTTATTACGAAGAAGTTGATGGTGACGAAGTAGAGGTTTGAGAGGGTTTGTGAGGTTTAAGAGGTTTGTGAGGTTTGTGAGGTTTGTGAGGTTTGAGAGGTTTAAGAGGTTTAAGAGGTTTGAGAGGTTTGAGAGGTTTAAGAGGTTTGTGAGGTTTGAGGTTCAAAAGGTTCAAAAGGTTGGAAGTTAGTTCCAGCAATTGACATCGACAATTATTTTATAATTTTTTTCATAGCCCACGGTTTCAACCGTGGGTTTTTTGATTATAGATTTAAATCACTTCGCTGATTTAATGGTTTAAGGTTGATTAATTCACAAGATGATGAGTATCTGATAACCCCAGCGGGGTGACATATCACTAGAATAGTATGATGATGAATTAAAGCCCCAGCGGGGTGACATAAAAAAATCGCACAAATTTTTCAATCCAATTCAAAAAGATTTAACACCGCTAAAAACGGAAAATACTTCCAACCTTTATACCCGCGTAGCAAATTAAACCGTTAAACCAGCGTAGCGCATTAAACCAGCGCAGCGTCTTAAACCAGCGTAGCGTTTTAAACCAGCGAAGCAATTTAAACCAGCGAAGCACATTAATCCAGCGCAGCGTTTTAAACCAGGGCAGCTCAGAGCTCAGCTCACCGCTACTTCTTCTTATAATCCCCACGCTTCCAAGCCTTGATAAATTCAGACCATGCAAATGGATTAAAAATATTCATTGGAGCTATTTGTCCGGAGTAATATAATTTCTTGGATTGTTGTCTCAAATATTGAGAAGAAGCTTCTCTCCCATCTGAAGGTAATGAAGACATAAGCATTCTTCTTGTTGCCATATTATTATTTGCACGAGCTATTTCAATATTATCATCCGGAACTTTAGTATTAACAAAATCTCGTTCGAACTGTTCTTTAGAAATACGTTGTTTGATAATTGTAGCCGGCAGAAAAACGGTATCTGTGACCATCAATTGAATCAAACTAAATTCATTGCCTTTTAAATCGGTTGGCACTTTAATTAGTTTAGGCTTAAACCCGATTGATGTAAATTCTACCTGATCGCCTTTTAAAACTACAATGCTAAACACCCCTTCTTCATTAGATATCGTTCCCCTATTTTGACCTTTCACCATTATACTCACTGATTGCAAGGCTTTTAAGCTATCTGCAGTCATCACCACCCCATACAATTGCACAACAGAATCTTTGAACTGTTCAAATTGCGCAAACGAAGAAATTGGTGCAAAAAACAAAAAAATGAAAATGTATTTTACTAATTTTTTCATGAATGATTGAATACTAATTGAACGAAATTAAGGCATCTAAAAAAATAAACCATCGCTATTTTTTCAATTGGCAACAAAGTAAGGGGTTCAATGTTTAATTTTGCGAAACGGTTTAAACAATTAACAAATTTTCAACGATGACAAACGAAGAGATTTTAGCTGCATTAAGCAATGTGCAAGAGCCAGATTTAGGTAAAGACTTGGTGACTTTAAATATGGTAAAAGATATTTTAATTGAAGGAAATAAGGTATCCTTTACAGTTGTTTTGACTACGCCGGCTTGTCCGATGAAAGATATGATCATGAATGCATGTATAAATGCGGTGAAGCTTTTGGTCAATAAAGAAGCCGAAGTAACGGTAAATTTCACCAGCAATACCACTACAAATAGATTAGACGCAAAAACGGTTTTGGGTGGTGTGAAAAATATTATAGCGGTTGTTAGTGGAAAAGGTGGCGTTGGAAAAAGTACCGTATCCGCGAATTTGGCTCTGGCATTAGCAGAAGGTGGTGCAAAAGTGGGATTGATGGATGCAGATATTTACGGACCTAGTCAGCATATTATGTTTGGCATAAGAGGCGAAAGGCCTATGATGCGTGAAACTGATGGAAAAGGATTGATAGTGCCTATAGAAAAATACGGGATTAAAGTAATGAGCATCGGTTTGTTGATTGATGAAAAGCAAGCTGTAGTATGGCGTGGTCCAATGGTAAGCAGTGCCATTCGTCAATTTGTAAGTGATGTGGATTGGGGTGAATTGGATTATTTGGTTATCGACATGCCACCAGGTACAGGCGACATCCATTTAACCATCGTACAAAACGTACCCGTAACTGGTGTTGTGGTGGTAACTACGCCGCAATTGGTAGCTTTAGCCGATGCAAAAAAAGGCATTGCCATGTTTGGACAAGCGCAATTGAAAGTGCCGGTAATTGGCATGGTAGAAAACATGAGCTATTTCACACCAGCAGAATTACCAGATAATAAATATTATATTTTCGGAAAAGATGGCGGTAAAAATTTAGCCGATGAATATGACATCAATTTCTTAGGACAGATTCCATTGGTACAAAGCATCCGCGAAGGCGGCGATTCTGGCGCACCAATCATGACCAGCGACGAAATGATATCTAAAAATGCGTTTATTGAATTTGCCGGAAAAGTGGTAAGGGCAATTGCGGTGAATAATGCGGGGATGTAGCCCCTCAATCCCCCAAGGGGGAGGTTTCAAGCAGGTTTAATTCGCTTCGCTGGTTTAAATCACTTCGTTGGTTTAATGGTTTAAGGTTGATTAATTCACAAGATGAGAAGCCCCCATCCCGAGCCCTTCCCCCGAAAGATGCAGGTTTAAATCACTTCGTTGGTTTAATTCTCTTCGCTAGTTTAATGGTTTAAGGTTGATTAATTCACAAGATGAGAAGCCCCCATCCCCAGCCCTTCCCCCGAAAGATGCAGGTTTAAATCACTTCGTTGGTTTAATTCTC
>VFKL01000190.1 GCA_009885535.1 Chitinophagaceae bacterium
AAATCCGATCATCCCAAAAATTCGAGAAGTTACACCTATACCATAACTCATTTCTCTTGCTGTATAAAATCCGCGCTGAATGGATGTATCAATCTTTTTATCAGTAGGATTCCATGTTAAGGCAAATTTTTCCTGATACCATTTTTCTTGATAACTAACTCTTGGTGATATTTGAAATGGACCAATTGCAGGCAATGACAATGAAATGGGAATATCATGACTAGCGCCCCATCTGTAATTATTGCTTAATTGTTTGGCTGCTGCAGAAGCTGTATCATAAAAAAACGACGTGCTTTTGAAAACCGTATTTAATGCTACACCAATATTTTCATACCATTTTGCTTCACCAACTCCTTCTTTCTTTCTAAATGGATACAATGTATTCACACTAAAATTGGCGTCTGGAAAACGAAAGTTTATCAAATTCAAATTGGTATTTTGATCATGGTTTGCGCTTATTTGAAAATTAAATGGTTTGTCTTTCCAAACTTTTGAATACGATATTGAAGAGTTAAGTGTGTTGTTGAAATTGGTGGTTGGACTATTAGGCACTTGACTATTGAATTTAGAGCTTCCTGCATTTACAAAAGCGTTGAAAGTAACACCTGGCCTAGCTTTCATATCTGCAGTATGGCTCCAATTGATTTTAAATGTATTGTTTTTTGAAAAATCAGGATCGCCTTTAAAACCATTTTTCAAGCTCATCAAGTTTACAGAAAAATTTCCTTGGTATCGATATTTTTTAAAATAACGCGGACTAACCCCGAAAGTCCAACCGCCATAAGAGTATAATGTACCCCTAGCAACAACGTCCCAATTGTCACTTAAAATTTTATAGTAACCAACGCCTTCCATCGCCAAACCAAGCTGATCGTTGGCAGTAAAATTGGGAGAAATAAACCCTGAATGACGTCCTTGTGTTAATGGATACAAACCAAAAGGAAGTACAATTGGAATCGGAACACCTTCAATTTCGGGATGAACCGGACCGGTAAACGCCATTTTTTTATTGATGAATTTTATTTTATTGCTCACAAAAGCAAAATGTGGCGTATCTAAATTACAAGTTGTAAAGCGACCATTCTTGGCAAAAAATTCACGCTCATTTATTTTCTTAATTTTCTCCCCATACACAAACATTTCTCCTTGTTGTGTGTATGTACCTTTCGTTAATCCTTTTCCAGTTTTCATATTAAACTGAATGGTATCACTTATCGTTTTAAAATCGGATTGATTAAATGTTGGATAGGTAATTACTTTCCCTGTGCTATCTTTTATTAGATACGCACCAACTGTTTGTGTAGCTTGATCAAAAGAAATAAATGGCGCCATTAGCTCATTATCTTCATATTTGATGCTGGCCTCCTTGCCATATAAATACAAACGTTTGGCTGGAATATCAAAAACCATTGAATCTTCTGCCTGATAAAACACAGGCGCAGATAATGAATCTTTAGAACGGCTAAAATTTATCGTATCTATTTTGGGTACAATCGTGGTATCGAGAAATACGTTTTGTGAATTCGCATATTTTTTAACATTTTTATGTTCAGGTTTTAATACATCTTGCTTTGTGTTTTTTTTGAACTTGTTTGCTGCTTTTTTATTGTTGATGGAAAGTGAATATGAGAAGTTGACATAAAAAATTGACACGACAATTAATAATGCCATGACGGTATGTGAAAAATATTTTGCCTTACCTTTGTGAAGTTGCCTCATAAAATGTGAGCCACAAAAATAACCATATTAATATAATGTGATTGTGAATAATTTTACAACATTAAAAACATAAAGAACAAACCAAAAATAACTATGAAGAAATTGAAATATTTTTTATGCTTTTCTACAAGTATTTTTTTGGCATTCACATCAACAGTATTTGGACAAACGCCTAAAAAATTAAAAACAATAATTGTAGATGCAGGTCACGGAGGAACAGATTACGGTGCTGTGGGGCAATACGAAAATTCTTTGAGATCGAATGAAAAAGATGTAACATTAGCTATTTCATTGAAACTTGTTGATGAATTAAAGAAAAAACTGCCAGATGTAAATACAATTCCTACAAGAACCACAGATATTTATCAATCTCCTGTAGAAAAAGCAAAAATCGCCAATGACAACAATGGGGATTTGTTTATTTGTATACATGCGGATTCAGGGCCATTACAAACGGGTAAAAGACAAACGGGTTCACATACGGTTACTCGTTATAAAATAACATATAAAGGAAAGGGAAAAAAGAAGAAGAAAATTTCTACTCCTTATCAAACTGTTGAACCTACTTACGAATATTTTAAAATGCCCCTTTCAAGAAGCGGAACTAGTGTTTGGATATTCGCTGCTCATAAAACAAGTGATAAATTAAAAGCCATTATGAAAGATGATGGCAATTTGGAGTCAGACTTTCAAATTGAAGCTGGAGCTGAGGCTGGAACTGATTCTACTTTTGCTAATTTTGATTTCAATTCTCCAGCCGGAAGAGCAATTGCACAAGTATATGCAAAAAGATATCAGGAAAAAAGTGATTTATTAGCTACTTATGTAAATGAAGAGGTTGAAAAAACTAATCGCCCTGCGTTGGGTGTTAATCAGCGTCAAGTAGGCATCTGGGTGTTACAAGCTACGAACATGCCTGCAATTTTAATTGAAACTGGTTTTATTAATAATCCAAAAGATGAGCAATTTCTGAATAGTGAATCTGGACAGCAAGAAATGGCAGTAACAATTGCAGATGCTATTGTGCATTATAAAAATCAAATGGAAAGCATGATTAAAAACAATGGTTCATCTAATAAATAAAAACAAGTGAAAATATCAAACGAATTTAAAGTTGGACTACTCGGGATAATTGTAATTATATTATTGATTTTGGGTTTTAATTTTTTAAAGGGAAACAAATTGTTTTCCAAAACAATGACCTTGTATGCCAAGTATGAAAACGTACAAGGATTAGCCACATCAAACCCTGTGTTCATCAATGGTTTACAAGTTGGAAATATTTATGCCATCACCAATAGTAAAGACATGAAGCAGTTATTGGTAACTATTGCCATTCAAAAAGAAATCAATATTCCAGTAAATTCAACTGCTTTCATAAATCCGAATCCACTTTCTGTTACTAAAATAGAAATTCAATTGGGAGATGCTACAACTTATTTAAAAAACAACGACACCATAAATACCATTGAACGTGATGGCTTTTTAGAAAACATGATAAACAGTAAAGTCGATCCTTTGATTTCAACCATAAAAAGTACAGTTGGAACAGCTGATTCTATTTTATTAAATTTCAATCAAGTATTGGATGCTGAAAACAAAAGAAATATTGCAGAAGCACTTCAAAATTTAAATAAAATAACAACATCGGTAAACGCTACGACAGCTTCACTAGAAACAATGCTAAATAGCAAAAACGGACCGCTTTCTAAAACATTGAATAATGCGGCATCAATAACAGATAATATCGCAGCGAATAATCAAAAACTAAACCATGTTTTCACCAATATTGACATCACAGCCGATAAATTGGCTAAACTCAATGTGCAACAATCTTTGAGTTTGCTCGACAGCACTATCAACAATTTGAAAATCGTAATTTCAAAATTAAATTCAAAAGAAAGTAGTTTAGGTTTATTATTCAACGATCCAACATTATACAAAAACCTTACTTCTACAAGCAATAAAATAAACGTTTTGCTAGATGATATCCGCGTTCATCCATCTAGGTATGTTTCCATTTCTGTGTTTGGTAAAAAAGAAAAACAATCCCCATTAAATATTGCGTTGCCCGACACCATTAGTGCGCCTTACATCAACAAAAAATAGTAAAAGCACCAATACAATGCAAAAAAAAATGTTTAGAAGCTTGATCACACTGTTTTGTTTTCTGAATATTTTTAATCCAAAAGCGAAATGCCAATTTGATACGGTTAAACTCCAATATTTAAGCGACACCATTCGTAAAATTGAAATCATTCAAGCCAAAGACCTAAGACAAATAACACTTAGTGATGGGCAAGTAATTGAAACCCTTGCGGGTAATGCCATCGTTAAACAAGGAAAAACAATATTAAGTGGCGATAGCATTGTATTGAATAAATTACTGGGTATTGCCGAAGTATTTGGACATGTACACATCAATGATGCAGACACGGTAAACACTTTTTCCGACTACCTCAAATACATGGGAAATGAGCAAGTGGCCTATCTTAAAAAATCAGTAAAACTAACCGATGGGAAAGCCACACTTACGACCAACGATTTAATTTACGACCTTAAAACTGGTATTGCCACTTATCAAAATGGAGGCACCGTAAAAAATCAAAATACCATATTAACCAGCGAAAGCGCAATTTATTATTCAGATACAAAAGATGTATTTTTTAAAAAAAATGTACACTTAAAAGATCCAAAATATGAAATGAATGCTGATAGTTTAAGGTACAATACCGCCTTTAAAACCGCATATTTCATTTCACCAACGCACATTATTTCAGAACAATCTACCATTGATACAAAATCAGGCACCTATAATTTAGAAACTGGTGAAGCTGTATTTAATGACAAAACGATTTTTAAAGATAAATCGAGGTATATGAGTGGAAATAAAGTAGCATTTGAAGAAAAAACGAATACTATTCAAATAGAAGGAAATGGCAAGTTGGTAGATAGTGTAAATCAAGTTATGGTTTTGGGCGATAAGATATTGATAGATAAAAAAAACGGCAGCTTTTTAGCCACAAGAAAGCCCATTATGATTTTCTATAAAAATTCAGACAGTACATTTATATCTGCAGATACGTTGTTTTCCAACAAGCGTATAATGACCACTTCAGAAATAGTAGCCAATAGAAAAAAATCGGGCATTACAGATAGTTTGAAGTTAAACGCTGCACCTGAAAAAACAGATAGCATTCGATATTTTAGGGCTTATCAACATGTAAAAATTTACAACGATTCTTTGCAATCCGTTTGTGGCAATTTGATTTTTTCAACAGAAGATTCTGTATTTAAATTATATGAAAAGCCATATTGTTGGAATGGGAATACACAATTATCAGGAGATACCATTTTGTTGTTTACCAAAAATCAACAACCTCAACGACTGTTTGTCTACAACAATGCGATAGTTATAAACGAAACAGAACAAGGACTTTATAATCAAATGTTGGGTAAAACGATAAATGGTTCTTTTTTAAATGGTCAAATAGATTATATCCGAACAAAGGGAGTGCCATCAGAAAGTATTTTTTATCCGCAAGATGAAGACAGTGCTTATACCGGAATGAACAGAAGCAGTTGCGATGTGATTGATGTTTTTTTTAGGGATAAAAACATCAATAAAATAAAATTTGTAAACCAAGTAAAGGGCGCGTTGTACCCGATGAATCAAATTCCGGTAAACTTACAATTTCTAAAAGGGTTCAATTGGCAGGAAAGTGTTCGACCAAAAAATAAGTTTGCCATATTTGAGTAATAAAAAAATCATTTGCAAAACAAAAATTACGGCATAAATTACAATTAAATTTAACCTTACTCATAAATGAAAATAAGGCTTACATCTTTTCTAATTATTTTTCTGATTAATCATTTATATAGTCAGGATGTATTTGTAGGCGATTGGAAAATCAACACCATAATAACTGAAAATCTCAATCATTTTGAAGCGCGTTTCGAAATTGGTCAATCGGAAAAAGGCATTCTATATCCTGCTCAATTAACCATTTCAATAGATAGTTTTCATGCCAGTTACCAACTTTTATTGGCAAAGAAAAATTCGCGCCAACTGGCCATTAGTACGCAAAAATATGCAGTAACCGAAGTTCCATTTCAATTGGGAAAATGGATGCAATTGATCAACGGAACACTTGATTTTAGTAGGGATTTAAAAGGACAAGCTACTTTATCTTTAAACATCATTTCGGTGAAAGGGAGAACATCGGCGCTTAAATTAAGGGATTGGAAATCATTTCCCGAAAAGGAAAAATATTTAGTAAAAAACGTTATTTCAACAATTGAAAATTCGGAAATACAATTTATAAAAACAAGCAATGAAACGTGGAAAGACAATGCTGCCTTTAACATGCTTCAACCCAAAAAATCGTCCATATACTTTGGAATAATTGATACTTTATTTGTAAAAAACAAAATAGGAACGATAGAATTTAAAGGCAACCATGACAACGATATTGTATCTGTAAAAATCAATAGCAACGGCATCTTAGATCAAATAGATTCAAAAAAGAAGCGGGATGATGAAGATTTTATTTTAGATACGGGGTTAAACATACTTACTTTTTTTGCGGATGATTTTGGCAAAAAAGGGTTTTCATCAGCTGCCATTAATTTGAAATTTGAAAACACAAATAAATCATTAGATTTTGCAGACAGTTCAAATCTTGCGGCTACATTTATTGCCGTAAAAATTTACAACCCATTTGATGAGGAGACCAATAAAAAATTTGAAAAATACATAGAAAAAGAAAACATCATTACAAATTATGCGAAGCCGAACAAAATTCCAATTAGAAATAAAAAAGATAATAATGAGCTTAATAGGGAGGGGAAAGTAATAGGAACATTAATTTCCAAATCAAAAGAATTAGAATTTGCATTATGGGATGATGCTGTTGAAGATGGGGACAGTATATCGCTATCAATAAACGGGAAATGGATTGCAAAAGGACTTCCAGTAAAAAAGAAACCTCAAATTATAAAAGTAACCTTAGCGCCAGGATATAATATCATAACATTTGTGGCCGATAATTTAGGCTCGATTTCACCAAACACAACCGTTTTGGAAATAATAGATGGAAATAAACGGATGCCATTTTTCATAGAAACCGATTTTAAACTAAACAATCTGGTTAAGATTTATTATAAAGTAAATCAATAAAAATCTACATTTTCCGGTAACGATTGCGAATTTTCAATCTTTTGAGTAAATATATAAATTAAGCACTCCATTTTTTTGCAAATTACAGACGAATTGCCTTATTTTTGCCCACCTTTAAAAAAATAAAGATTATGATGGAAAATTTGATCTATACAGTACCGGCAATGGGTATAATTGGTTTGATTTATACTTTTGTAAAATTCAAATGGGTATCCAAACAAGATGCGGGCACACCTAGAATGAAAGAAATTAGCACTTACATTGCTGAAGGAGCTATGGCATTTTTAAAAGCAGAATGGAAAGTGTTGGGATATTTTGTGGTAATCGTTTCTATATTGTTGGCATTTATGGCTCAAGCAAATACAAATTCACATTGGAGCATTGCTGTTGCGTTTATTATTGGAGCGGTATTGAGTGCGCTTGCAGGATATATTGGAATGAGGGCTGCAACCAAAGCGAATGTTAGAACTGCAGAAGCTGCAAGAACAAGTTTAAGCAAAGCATTGAATGTATCTTTTACAGGTGGAGCAGTGATGGGTGTGGGTGTAGCAGGATTAGCGGTTTTGGGATTAGGCGGTTTATATATTGTATTAAAACACTTCTTAGCACCAGGGGCAGAAATAGGTTCAGAAGAAATGGTAAAAACCATTGAAGTATTAACTGGTTTTTCATTAGGCGCAGAATCAATCGCTTTGTTTGCAAGAGTTGGTGGTGGTATATACACAAAAGCTGCTGATGTAGGTGCTGATTTAGTGGGAAAAGTTGAAGCAGGAATACCTGAAGATGACCCAAGAAATCCGGCTACTATTGCAGATAACGTAGGTGATAATGTGGGTGATGTGGCAGGAATGGGCGCTGATTTATTTGGCTCTTATGTAGCAACCGTGCTTGCTACAATTGTACTTGGACAACAAACTACAATTGTAAATGGTACTGATCAATTAAATGGCTTTTCTCCTATTATTTTACCGATGTTGATTGCAGGTGTTGGAATTTTATTTTCAATTGTAGGTACTTTGTTTGTTCGCATTAGCGATTCAGCTGGAATCAATACGTCAACAGTACAAAAAGCATTAAATATGGGCAATTGGGGTTCAATGGTATTGACTGCAATAGCTGCTGGCTTGTTGGTGAATTGGTTATTGCCAGAACAAATGGAATTGCGTGGAATAGTATTTACAAAATGGGGTGTAATGGGCGCAATCGCTGTGGGTTTAGCAGTTGGTGCATTAATGAGTATTATCACAGAATACTATACAGCAATGGGTAAAAGACCAGTGCTTTCGATAATCAGACAATCATCAACCGGTCATGCTACAAATGTGATTGGTGGTTTGGCCGTTGGTATGGAATCTACATTTTTACCAATTTTAGTTTTAGCGGGTGGAATTTGGGGTTCTTATGCATGTGCAGGTTTATACGGAGTAGCCATTGCAGCAGCCGGTATGATGGCAACAACAGCCATGCAATTGGCAATCGATGCGTTTGGTCCGATAGCTGATAATGCAGGTGGAATAGCTGAAATGAGTGAATTACCTGCGGATGTTCGTGAAAAAACAGACGTATTAGATGCTGTGGGAAATACGACTGCTGCATCTGGAAAAGGATTTGCGATTGCCTCTGCAGCCTTAACAGCGCTTGCTTTATTTGCTGCTTATGTAGGTATTTTTGATGGCAAAAACGGAAACTTCAAAATGGACGGAATTGATATTTACAAAGCTCCAGTTTTGGCTTGCTTATTTGTAGGTGGTATGATTCCATTTATATTCTCTTCGTTATGTATCAGAGCTGTGGGAGATGCGGCAATGGCGATGGTAGAAGAAGTTCGCCGTCAATTTAGAACCATTCCTGGAATTATGGACGGAACTGGAAAACCTGAATATGATAAATGTGTGGCTATTTCTACTGAAGCTTCCATTAAAAAAATGATGCTACCTGGCGCCATTACAATTATATCTCCATTGATTATCGGATTTTTAGCAGGTCCAGAAGCATTGGGTGGGTTTTTAGCTGGTGCAACGGTAAGCGGAGTATTGATGGGCATGTTCCAAAACAATGCAGGTGGTGCTTGGGATAATGCAAAAAAATCATTTGAAAAAGGCGTTGAAATCAATGGTGAAATGTTTTACAAAAAATCTGAACCACATAAGGCTTCTGTAACCGGAGATACTGTTGGTGATCCTTTCAAAGATACTTCAGGACCGTCAATGAACATATTGATTAAATTGATGAGTATCGTTTCTTTAGTAATTGCACCATCACTTGCTAAAATGAAATGGAGTGAAAATAGCAGTCAGGGATATAAAAAACAGACGACTCAAACCAATGTAGTCATCAATAAAAATAGTCAAGGTTCAAAAATAAATAATACAAACACAATTGTATTATCCGTTTCGAAAAAATAATTACGGTTTAAAAATCTAAAATCTAAAAAAGGAATCATTTTAAAATGGTTCCTTTTTTTATTGGGGTTGGATAAAAATTTTTCATAGCCCACGGTTTAAAACGTGGGCTATGAAAAAAAATGGCTTACTTAACCGTTTTAACGGTTTTCATTTTATTTAAAATAGCATTCCTTTTGCTGTTTTTCTGTTTTCCGCGATTTTTAATTTTTTTCAAGAAAATCCTCTGAAACTCAATGTGAGCTTAATTTAATTTTTTATTTTGGGTGACCCAGTTCGGAAAACAGGAGATGAAAATTTTGTTACGAAAATTACTTACGTATTATTTATTTGAAGTGGTTTATTGATTGGAAACTTTGCTTATTTGCAATATTGCAATATTACGTGTACCCAACTCACATAGCCAAATATTTTCACTAAAGTTTATTCATTAAAATCTACTCTTTTCGAGATTCTCTTTTGGTGTTTATTTGCTTCGTTATTATAATGGTTATCGGTTTAACTCGCTACACATGTTTTATGGTTTGAGGCTGATTGATATTTTATCTTGTTTTCCGCGATTTTCAATTTTTTTTCAAGGAAATCCTCTGAAACTCAATTTGGGCTTGATTTATACCAATTTGAAATATAAATTAATCCATAATTTTCTAGAATAATGCCGATGTGGTAGCTATTTGGGACAATTTTATTGGACCATTACAGATATCCAATCGGTGTTAGTTTTTTATTTTAGATGACCCATTACGGAAAACAAGAAACAGCATTCCTTTTGCTGTTTTGTGTCCAAATTAAGCACAAATGAAACCCAAATAGATTTTAGCCCATTTCTACCTCCTTGTTCAAATAAAACTATATTTATATAGGTATAAATTTTATTGAAATCACCTTCAAACACAACATATTACAAATTCCTTCGTTTTGGGTATACTAAATCCACTTGAAATTATTTACAAGTTGCTTTTAAACCTAAAAAAGTACCTATTAAACTGAAGCTAACCATATTGTTTATCGTTTTGTCATTTTGCGCAATCGGCCAAAATGCAAATTTCAATTATACGGCAATTGGTGGAACATTTTGCAATCCTACTGCCATAAAATTCATAAATCAATCTACTGGTTCGCCCGTTGGATATTTGTGGGATTTTGGAAATGGCATAAGAAGTAATAGTGCTAACCCAATTATAACTTTTGATAGTGCTGGCATTTATCAAGTTAAATTAACTACAGTTTATTCAAATACGGCATCTACAATTACAAAGCAAGTTTCTGTTTATTCAAAATCAATAATTAGTTTGAGTGCTTCTAGATCTCAAATGTGTATGCCCGGAGATATTTCTTTTCAAATAAACAATGCAGATTCTGGCTCAACTTTCCAATGGAATTTCGGAGACAATTCTCCTACACTAAATACATCACTTCCAATTGTAAATCATTCTTTTAGCGATTATGGTAATTTCAACACCACTGTAGTTTGTACAAATGTTCATGGTTGCAAGTCTACAGATACAAAAGAATTAAAAATAATTGCACCCATATTATATACCTCCATTTTATTCAATAATGGTTGTATTCCGGTTAATAATGTATTTACAAGTTCAGTATCTATTCCTTCTTCCCCAAATGTTATTGCCAATTACAGTTGGAATTTTGGAGATGGGAATACACTTAACACAACAGATACTTTTGCAAACCATACTTATGCTCAAGTTGGTGCTTTTGAACCGAGCGTAACCATTTCAACTCCAGAAGGATGTTTGGTTACAAAAATATTTGACAGCATTCGTTTTGGTACGCCTCCTACTACTATAAATGCATATCCAAGCGATTCGGTTTTTTGCGCTTCGTTCGTACCATTTTTTGTTGCAAATTCTTCTGACGCAAATGGGTACGATTGGCGCTTTGGAAATGAAGGACTTTTTACAACCATTGATTCCGTTATTACACATCAATTTAAAAGCTTGGGCTTGAAATTAATAACCGTTAAGCCTAAACAAAATGGTTGCAGCGGCTTGGTTAGCCAGTCGTTTAATGTGCATGTCATAGGTACGATCGCTCGTTACAACTTTAAAAATACTTGTGCAGAAAAAAGACGTTTTAGTTTTTTAAACACCTCATTATTTAATACTTTAAACAGCAAAATAAAATACGATTGGGATTTTGGCGACAATACAACACCATCCAATCTTCAAAACCCTGTACATGTTTATCCACCAACAGGTTTATATTTCCCTAATTTTATTATCTATGATTCTACAACCAATTGCAGTGATACGTTAAAAACTAAATTAGTAACCACAAAACCTACTTTGTTGAATGCAGACTCCTTTGTTTGCAAAAATTCTAATACCACATTTTTTGTTGAAAATATTTATGGCATGCCGGCGCAATACAAATGGATATTATTCGATACGCTTGCTGGCGTTTCTGTTGACACCTTTAAAACCTTCAATCCTAATAATTTCGGCTATTTTAATAACAATCATGTCATTGTAAATCGGGGCGCATCTTATTGTAAAGACACTGTTTTTCTTGGAAGAATGCTTCCTGTTATTGGACTAAGAATTGAATATACAATTCCTCTAGAGCTTTGTTTAAATGTTGCACTTACAAGTAATAATCAAACATCATCATTTAGAACTGAAGAACAAGTAAATATGTATCAATGGAGTATTGGTAGTGAATTTAATAATACTGGATATAATTTAGTTCCTTACTTATTTTCAAATGCAGGTGTTTATGATGTAAAATTAAAAGCTACGGATACAAAAGGCTGTATGGATAGTTTGATTAAACCAGTTAATGTAAAACCACTGCCTTTTGCATGGACGATTCCAAAATACGATACATTATGCTTGGGACAAACAACGCAATTGATTGCACATACCAGCGACAATGTTTTGTGGAGCAGTTCAATTCCAGTAAATTCTTTTTGCAATACATGCGACAGCACAATTGTTTCTCCAATTCACAACACTACATATTTTGTTGCTTCTACAAATGGATTTGGATGTACTGTAAAAGACAGTGTGATTATTAAAGTTTTAGAACCGTTTACTATTCTAACACCTTTCATGGATACTGGAATTTGTTTAAACAATAGAATTGAAATTCAACTTGAGCCAAGAGATAAAAAAGTACAATGGATTCCAAATAATTTTTTAACAACTGATCGTTCATCTAATACCATTTCTTCTCCGAATACAACTACGCGATATATTATTTCAATGACGGATTCTGTTGGATGCTTCAACAATCAAAAAGAAATTTTAATTAGGGTGAATCCATTGCCTATTGTTGAATTAGGAGCAGATAAATACATTTCTTTAAATACCACATTGCAATTAACGCCTATTTTTAGCAACAACATTCGTGATATAATATGGCAACCGGCAAATCTTTTATCTTGTGCGAATTGCCCTAATCCAATCGCAACTGTTGAAGGTGAAAAAAGTACTTTCTATATTAAAACCATTTCTGATAGCAGTTGTATTTTCAGAGACACTTTGAATATTTTCATTTTATGCGACCAAGCGAATTTGATGATGCCTACTGCGTTTACACCAAACAACGATGGTCTAAATGATGTATTTTACCCATTATCAAAAGGCATTAGAATTATAAACAAATTCTCCATTTATAATCGTTACCATAAATTAATTTTCGAGCGAAAAAACTTCGAGCCCAATTACCGTCAAATGGGTTGGGGTGGAAAATCTAATCAGCAATTGCTAGATGCAGATACCTATATTTATGCTATTGAAGCCACATGTAACTATGGAAAATTGGTTACTAAAACGGGAATGGTGATATTGATTAGGTAAAATACTACCAAACATTTCTTGGGCAAGTATCGCCAAATTTATTACCCAAAACAAATCCGATTAAAAGCTCGTGGGTATTTCCAGTGTAGTTTTTCAATCTACTTGATGTTGCTAATTCGTAAGAATAACTTGCATTTATTGTATTTGAAATGTTGAATCCCAAGAATGCAGCATATCCCGAAATTAAGTTTGAAGCACGATAACTACCTCCTACCCAAACAAAATCTTGATATTGAAGTTTGGTATTAATATGGAGTCCAGATAATTGTGGTTGCCAATATTGGTACATCAATGAAGGCAACAATGAAAAATTATCATCTAAAGTAAATCGATAGCCTGCAGTTAAGAAATAATTGGGTGAAAAATAATCACCATATTTCAAGTTGGATACAAAGCTATTTTTACCAGGAATGATATTGAGTACAGAAGTTCCAACATAATATTTTGCGCCATATAACCAAAGCCCTGCTCCAATTTCAGGCTTTATTTTCTGAAGTTCATTGCTTGCATAACCAACTGCAGGATCATTGGGATCTAAATTCCCAAAATATACCTTAGATCTATCTAAATTAATGCTAGATACGCCCAAACTAATTCCTGCAGCTAAAGTAGTTTTTCCGGTCAATGGTATATGATATGCGTAAGAACCAGAAATGGTCCAACGATTGATATAACCCGCTTTATCATTCACAATAGACATCCCAACTCCATGATGCGCTGGAGCTGCTTCATAATTTTTCCAATAATCATCTCCTCTGGGATTAACCCCTTGCATTTTAAATGATGTTGCTGTAGTTAAATCATCCTTTTTACCAATGGGCGCATGAATGGTAAAATAAGATGTAACAGGTGCACCTTCTATTCCAGTCCATTGATTTCTAAAACTCGATTTGATATCTACATAATTTTCTATTCCAGATAAAGCAGGATTTAAAACATAGTTATTGAGTACATATTGAGTGTAATTTGGCTTTGCTTGTCCAAAAGAAGAAACACAAATCAGAATAAAAATATTCAATGATAAAACAAACTTCATTTTCGCTGCTTTTCTGTTAATACAGATTATTAATTTACTCAAGAATATCATTTATTTGATAATGGTGATAAAACCGGTAATTGGTTTTCTGCCACTTTCTGGTTCGATAATATAGTAATACGTATCTAATGGTAATGCTATTCCTGATTTGGTTCCATCCCATGGTTTTAAATAAGCTTTTGATTCAAATACCAATTTACCTGTTCGGGTAAATACCTGAATTCTTGCTTTGGGATAGAATTTCAAGTAGTCAATCTCCCAAGTGTCATTTATACCATCATTATTTGGTGAAAATGTATTTGGAATAATTGGCTTTCTCAAAATCTTTACTTTCATTTGATCTATAACCGGGCAACCGCCTTCTCCAGTTACAGTCAGCGTGTACATAATATCATCCAATGGTGTACATAGCGGATTTAGAATATTGATATTGTTTAAGTACTGATTGCTTGTCCATAAATATTGAAGTTGATTCCCTGAAGCAGATGCTTGAAGCGGCATTGTTGCACCTTCTAATATCAATAAATCTGGGCCTGCAGAGATGACCGGATAAGCATATACTTCAAATGGATTATTGATGGTATCACTATTACAACCAAAACTATTTACAATGTATAATGAAGGTGAAAAAAATCCAACATTGGTATACATATGAATTGGAGAAGTTTGAATCGATGAAGTACCATCGTCAAACATCCAATGCCATTGTAATGTAGTACCATCTTTAGGATCACTCTCATCTATGAATCGAACATTATCTCCAATACAAACAGAAGGTTTTGAAAAATTAAAATTTGCTTCGGGTTGAGGGTGTATTGTGTTTATGCTAATAACGCTATCATCTTTACAACCATTAATAGAAACCACACTTAAAGTAACATTATATGGTCCTGTAGTAGTGAAAATGTGATTTGGATTGATTGCAGTTGACGTGTTTTGCGTACCCGATCCTGGATCACCAAAATTCCAAGTGTATCTTAAAGTTGAAACTGTTCCATCAGGAATGGTTGATGTGTTTGTAAAAAGAACTTTTGCATTTGGTAAACAAGCCGTATCCGAAAATTTAAACTTCGCTAATGGTTCTGGATGAATATCAATTTCAACAACTTTCGTCTTACTGTTGCAGCCGTCATTTGTGGTTACATATAATATAACATTATAGATTCCAGGTGTTGTAAACACGTGATTAAAAGCTGTGTTGGTATTTCTCACCAATATCGGCGTTCCATCTCCAAAATTCCAAGTCCATGTGGTTAAATTTCCTACTGGTGCACTTGATGAATCTGTAAATAAAACCTGCTTCTTTTCGCATGTGGGTAATGAATAACCATAATTAGCCAATGGCGGTTGTAATATTTTAATTGGCTGGTCGGCTGAATCGGAGCAGCCTGCAGTTGACGTATACACGTAGTGTAAGTTGTAGGTTCCCGATCCATTTATTTGTGGATTAAATATACCAGCACTTGTAATGCCTTGACCAGTAAATACAAATGTTCCAGGTACGCCTCCAATTTCAGTTGCTTGTGTAATTGGGAAAGGTAAAATATACTGGCAGGCATCTGGGATGATGTTGAATCTTACTTTTGGTGCCGCATTAACAGTAATGGTTTGAACAAAATCATCTACGCAAGTTTCACCCGAATAAGCTTTCAAACGAATTGTATAGGTTTTAGTTAGTGGGGTTTGAAAATTAGGATATAAATGCTTGTATATTTTTCCATTGTAAGGCAATTGATCCAATTCGAATGTGGTTGGCGCTCCCAACAAATCCCAATAAATTTCAACTTTTACGACAGAACCAACATTTACTGTAGAAACATCTTTTATAGAAACAGAATCATTGGCACATAATCTCGTTGGGTTCAACACTTGTAAACCTGCAACCGGAATATCTCCATTTACAAAAAAAGTTTGTATGGTGGTATCCTTACAACCTTGATCGCTGGTTACCATAAATGTTACATTTTTTGTTCCAATAGTTGCATAACTATGTCTTGGATTTTGAAGTGTAGATGTGTTTGCAGCACCACTTTGCGGATGATCAAAATTCCAATTCCAACTTACTATTGTACCGCCTAACACATTTGTAGTGTCTGTAAATTGGGCATAGGTATCAGACAAACAAACTTCAGGATCGATGAAGCCTGCAACTGGAAGCGCATGAATATAAATTACGGAATCGCGTAAAATGCTTACACAACCTTTATCTGTTGTTACAGTTAATGAAACAGTATTATTTCCAATATTGTTAAAGGTATGATTGAATGCGTTGGGGTTAGTAAATGCATAAACCGTTCCATCCCCCATGTTCCAACTCCAATTGGTAATGTTTCCTGCATTCGCTATTGATGTACTTCTGAAAGAAATTAACCGAGTGGTACAAAAAGGACCAGTTGAGGTAAATGAAGCTGTTGGCAAAGGATTAATAACAACCGATTGTACCATTGTATCACTATAACAACCTATATCTGTTTTTACCCAATGTTTGATGGTTTTGGTGCCTGGTGTAGCATAAGTATGACTAGTTGTTTGTCCGTTTCCTATGGCAGATCCGTCACCATAATCCCAGAACCATGTTGAAATGGTTCTTCCATTTCCGGTGCTTGTACTTACAAAATTTGTTGGTGTGTTAAAGCAGTTTTCTGGCAATGTGGTAAAATTTGCATCTGCCTGTGCATATACATTATTGAATGAAATGGTGGTATCATCTACACAACCATAAATAGAAGTTGTTATTAAACGCACATTATATGGACCAGGACTTGAGTAATAATGTGTTGGCGCTGCATTTCTAATGGTATCATTAATACCTGAAGTAGGATTTCCGAAAGTCCAAACAGTTGACAAAGAACTCGGCGTATTATCTGAAATGGTAGATAAATTGGTAAATCTTGCAGAATCGTAAGGCAAACAAACAGTAGCCGGTACAGAGAAACTAGCATTAGGAAAAGCGCCAATGGTTATCGGATTTGAAATGGTATTACTTACGCATCCACTATTCGAAACAACATATAATTGTGGTGTAACAGCGCCTAAGCTAGAATAAACATGTTGTGCATTCCCATTTGCTGGCAGCGTTATGGTTTGCGTATTTCCATCTCCGTAAGTCCAATGCCATTCTTTAATGTTTCCTGGTGCAATTATAGAAGATGTATTGGTTAGGTTAACAGTAGTATTTATACAAGTTGGCAATGCTAC
>VFKL01000066.1 GCA_009885535.1 Chitinophagaceae bacterium
AGCCCTTTTAAAAACCATAATGTTGAAGCGGAAAATGTTTCCAACCTTTTGAAAATCTTGAACATTTTTTGGTTTCCCGCAAGGCTCGCAAAGGCGCAAAGAGCGCAAAGGTTTTGAAACACGAAGGCACGAAGACGCAAAGGCACAAAGAAAGCCCTTTTAAAAACCATAATGTTGAAGCGGAAAATGTTTCCAACCTTTTGAAAATCCTGAACATTTTTTGGTTTCCCGCAAGGCTCGCAAAGGCGCAAAGAGCGCAATGTGAGAATACTTACAACCATTAAACCCTTAAACCATTAAACCAGCGCAGCGATTTTAACTTATTCTATCGAAGTATCTATCACCTATAGTTCATCCAAACACAATAATTCAACCATTTATGGCAATAGCAAAAAAAACATCATCTATTAAAACATGGAAAAAAATTAAAGATTATGTGTACGGCAAAAAGGGAACAAAAAGAAGAGATAATCTTGAAATAGATGCCAAAAGTTTTTCTATTGGATTGCAATTGCGAAATGCTCGTGAACAAACAAATTTAACTCAAGATCAATTGGGAATTTTACTGAATAAAAAAAGAACTTTTATTTCTAGGGTAGAAAATGATGGCAGCAACCTTACTTTAAAAACATTGCATGATATTGTAGAAAAAGGCTTGGGAGGAAAAGTACAAATTTCTATTGTTTTGTAACAATCAAATACTGGCGCCGGTTTCCTAACCGGTGACAAAAAAAGGTAAAGGACTTCGTCCTAATTTACAGAATCAGACTAAGTCTGAAAAGTTTTAAAAAACACCGGTTAGGAAACCGGCGCTAGTTTATTTAACGCAAGGCTCGCAAAGGTAGACGACTTCCAACCTTTTGAACTTATTGAACATATTGAACGTTTTGAACCTTCCAAACCTCTTGTAAGGGTTGAGGATTTTAAACCTCTATAAACCTCTACAAACCTCATAAACCTCATAAACCTCTAAACCTTCGTCCTCTCCATCACCCGCTCATAAAGCGCTTCATATTGAGGCACAATTGTGTTTATACCAAAACGCTTTGCTTGAATAAAAGCGTTGTTTTTAAATTGCTGATGTGTTAATGGATCTGATAAAATAGCAATTGCATTTTTGCTCATGTTTTCCACATCTCCCACATTACTCATAAATCCAGAAAATCCGTTGATGTTTATTTCGGGCAATCCTCCAGCATTAGTTGAAATTACAGGAACTTCTGCAGCCATGGCTTCTAATGCGGACAGTCCAAAACTTTCGTATTCGCTGGGTAATAAAAACAAATCTGCAATGGGTAAAATGTCTTCAATTTGTTCTTGTTTACCTAAAAATTTGATGTCATTGCAAAGTGGTAATGAACGTGTGTATGATTCCAATTCGGGCCTTTCGGGGCCATCGCCAATAAGCAATAATTTAGCAGGCATTTCTTTTGTAATGCGTATAAAAATTTCCACTACATCTCTAACTCGTTTTAATTTCCTAAAATTTGAAGCGTGCATGATTATTTTTTCACCATTGGGCGCAACCATTTTTTTGAATGCATCAACTGGCTTTTTATTAAAATTCGCAATGTCTACAAAATTGTAAATCACTTGTATTGGTTTTGCAATGTCAAAGTTTTTATAGGTTTCTTCTTTTAAGTTTTCAGATACTGCTGTTAACGCATCACTTTCTTCCATTGAAAAAGTCACAACCGGACTATAGGTTTTATCTTTTCCAATAAGTGTTATATCTGTTCCATGTAATGTCGTTATTACTGGAAGTGAAATTCCTTTTTTTGCTAAAATTTGTTTTGCCATGTACGCTGCTGCTGCATGAGGAATGGCATAATGTACATGAAGTATTTCAATCTCGTGATTGATTACTACATCTACCATCGCGCTTGCTAATGCGGTTTCATAGGGTGGAAAATCAAAAAGGGGATAGGTTGGAACCCTTACCTCGTGATAAAATAAATTGGCATGAAAACCACTTAGTCTTACAGGTTGTTGATAGGTAATAAAATGTACTTGATGCCCTTTTTCCGCTAGCGCTTTTCCCAACTCTGTTGCCAAGACACCACTACCTCCAAATGTTGGGTAACAAACTATTGCAATATTCATGATTTTCCTTTTCGATTTAAATGCAATTTATACCAATTTGAATTAGAAATTAGGCCAGAATTATCTGGTATAATGCTGATTGAGATATTCTGGAATGAATTAAAAAGTCAAAATTAAAAAAGCTGCCCACCTTGGTTTGAAAAAAAATGTTTATTTGTAATTTTCACTTTTGATTTTTCACTTTTCACTTTTGAAATTTAGTTATCAGCGTGCAACAAAAAAATAACGGGCTTCTTATGTAATTCAGGTTTGCTTTTTTTCCAATCCGATATTTTCTTTGTTTGGATAATTTCATCTTTACCTGTAATATTAACACCAATGCATAAACGGGTTTTATCATTGCATTGTTGTAATAAACTGTCTATTAATTGATTATTTCGATAAGGTGTTTCTATAAATATTTTTGTACTATTATTTTTTAATGAACTTAATTCGAGTTCTTTTATTTTTTTTATTCTTTCACTGTTTTCTATTGGTAAATACCCAATAAATTCAAATTGTTGTCCATTCATGCCACTGGCCATTAATGCCAATAATATTGAACTTGGTCCTACGAGCGGTTTAATAATACATCCCATTTCTTGCGCAATAGCAATGAGTTGTTGACCTGGATCTGCCACACCTGGGCAACCAGCTTCGCTGATGATAGAAATATTTTTTTCTAAATTCACTGCGGTTTTAAATGCTTGTATATTTATTTGATCTGTTTCTGTTTTATGAATCGTATGCCATTCATAAGCATCAATAGAAATACTTTTATCCATGGATTTTAGAAACCTTCGACTTGTACGTTCATTTTCTGCAAAGATGACTTGAGAACTTTTAACGGCTTCCATTACATATAATGGAATGGTTTCATTTGCTTCTTCAGATAAAAAACAAGGAATTAAAAATACGGTAGTTTTCATTTAGAAGGATATGAATTTATTTTCTTTTGCTTTATGCATGCTTAAAGTAGCGGCTATTACAGCATAGCTTGGTGCCAACATCCAACCCAAAAATGGTATCGCATGAAACATATAAAATACCATTCCGTTTCCAATGGCTAATCCACGATGATGGCCTATTAAGTCAATACTAGCTGATGAGCTTAATTTATTCCGTTCGCAACTGTAATCCAGCATTGAAAATCCCATGTAAAAACAATCTATAAATATGGCGATTAAAGGCGTTATCCATCCTATTAAAGGAATAAAAGAAACGATAAAAAAAGCAAGCATGTAAATCGTTTGCCAAGAAAAATTACGCAATGCAATTTTTATGGAACGCATCATATCTTGAAGCAATTGAGCAAAATCAAATTGATAATTATTGCCCGTGATAATGCTGTCTGTTTTTTCACTTAAATAAGCAAATACTGGTGAGCCAATTACAAGAAATGTAAATTTGAACAAAGAGAAATAAAAAATAAGTAAAAATAAATGAGTAAAAACTTGTCCAACAATAAAGAAGAAACTCAACCAACTGTCTTGCATTTTATCTAACCAACTTTTCGCTCCAATTTTAGTGAGCATCCATGCGGTAGCTTCATTACTTGAAGTCCAAAAATAATAAAACCCTATAACAAATAGTATACAATATAAAATACCTGGAATGAAAATCCATTTCCATAAACGATGTTTTTTAATGAATTGGTGTGCTTCACCATAGGCCTGAAAGGAAAGGATGATTTCTTTAAGCATGGTGGGTGTAAATCATTAAAAATAGTGACAGATAATTTAAGTTTGCGAAGGAGGATGTATTAAAATCTAGGACAAGGAATGCCCATATATTCGCTTGGTCTTTTTGTATAAATGATTGAGAACTCGGTTCCACCACGACTACCCGTTGCTGCTTTTAAAGCACTGGTGTTTACGTCGTAACTCGCACCAAATCTAATACCTGAAAACTCCAATCCTAAATATGGAATAATAGCATCATTTACACGAAGCCAAGATCCAATATAAAAACTTGTTGGGTTGTCTTTATCCCCATTTGCATTCAATGAAAGTGCGCCACCTATCACAGTCTCACTTGCTTTATTTTGTGATTGATGGATGATGGAAACATTTACGCCTGCTACATCTGATATTGGAAATGTTCCTCCAGCATGAACAGTTAATCGGCTCGCTAAATACCAACTATTGGCTGTTGAATTTCTTAAAAAGCTAACTTTAGGGCGATTAATATGATACATTGAAACACCGAAATAATAATTGTTTTCTCCATTGCTTGAACCAGAATATAAAATACCCGCATTTACATCCATATATTTTTGAGTATTGCCTAAATTAGGGTTGATTAAATATTCTCCAGAGGTATTGGGTTGAAATCCGTTTTGACGTAATTCATCTTCAAACAACAAGCCACTTTTATCAATTGTTGTAGAAGAATAAGTGCCCTGAAAACCAACACCAATTGTGTTAAAACCATTTTCGTCAATTGATTTATGATAGGAAACAGAAAGTGAACCATAGTTCAATTTTAATGCGTTGTTTGAACTCGCATCTGTTAACCCAGAAATACCTATTCCAAATACATCTCCTTCAGGTATTTTACTTTTTAAAATTGGAAAATCTATTGATCCACTTGTTGTTACGTATGCTTTTGGAATAGTAGGCCATTGGTCTCTATGGTTAACCGCCAATCTCCAAGTGCCATTAAATTTACCCGTAAATGCAGGATTTAAAGTAAGCGGAGAAGAAAAGAATTGTGAAAAATGTGGATCTTGTGCTTGCGCTGTTGCAGTTAACAAGACAAGGCAAATTATTTTTATAAATTTTCTCATGGTAATTATGCTTGTCGTAAAGATAATAATTTAGATCTAAAAGTCAAATATCTATTTTAAACTAAATAATGACATGTGTTGAATTTATTTTGATAAACAACAGTTTTTTTTATTCTGGGTTTTTACTGACTGCAAATACTGAATTTAATGTTGTATTTTTTCTCCAAATGCCAAATCTCCTGCATCGCCAAGTCCAGGAATGATATATCCTATATCCGATAATGTTTCGTCAATATCGCCACACCAAATTTTAGCTTCTGGAAATGCAGATTGAACCGTTTCAACTCCGGATTTACTGGCAATGGCACATACAATGTGTAAACTTTTAAATTGACCAGCTGTTTTTAAAAAATCAATAGACTTTACCAATGATGCACCAGTAGCCAACATCGGGTCGCAAATAATCATGTCTCTGTTTGTAAGATCTGGACAACTCATGTATTCCAATTTGATTTCGAAACTGCCGTCTTCACTATGTTTGCGATATGCACATAAAAATGCACCATCTGCTTTGTCAAAATAATTGAGTAATCCCTGATGCATGGGCACACCAGCCCTTAATATTGTAGCTACTACAGGCTGCTGTTTGAAAAGTTGTGTTTTTTTTGTGCCAAGCGGTGTTTGAATTTCAACCGAAACAGATTCTAATTGTTTACTAATTTCAAAAGCAGCTACTTCGCCAATGCGTTCAAGATTTCTTCTAAAACGCATTCTATCTTGTTGTTTCTGTACGTCTCTCAATTCGCTTACCCAATTGCTTACTAATGAAGGATTATTACTTAAATTTGTAGCCATTTATTTTATTATTTTTGAATTTTAAATAAGGTCAAAAAACAAATTTACTTTAAAATAAAAGTGTATTGTTATTTTTGTATGAATTAATTATTTAAAAAATCATGTTTATGAATTGGACTAAATTTTTGTTTTGTATAATAATGTTTTTTGCTTGCGCATGTAATGACAAAGAAAAAAAACAAAATGGGAAAGCGGACACGTATGAAACTAGTAAAATAACTATCGAAGAAATAGAAACAAAAAACCCTAAAAAGTTTTTAAAAGTAGAGGGAAGGGATAAACATAATTTGATTGGTCAAACTGTAGTAAAAGGAAAAATTTCAAATACAGCAACCGTTGTTGGGTATAAAGATGTGACCATAAAAATATCTTTTTTTAGCAAAACAGGCACACTACTTGAAGAAGATGAAGAAACCATTTACAATGAAGTGAAACCCGGCGAAACGATGGAATTTAAATCAAAATTTTACGCGCCAAAAGGATCAAGTGATGTAAAGTTGAATATTATAAATGCTAAAGTGTCTAAATAGTTTTTAATTCAAAACGATCACCATCAAATAATCCAAGGTCACTAATTTTTAAATGAGGAATTACCAATAATGCCATAAATGAAAGTGTCATAAATGGGGCACTTAAATAGCTGCCTAATTCATTTTTTGAAAAATGGTCAATTTCGGTATAAGCTTCTGCAACCACATAACCATCTTCATTACTCATTAATCCGGCAACGGGAAGTTTTAATAATTTTATTTGGTGTTCATCTACTGCACTCACTCCACCACCAGATTGTATAATGGCATTTACCGCTTTGCAAATAGATTCGTCGTCTGCCCCAACAGCTACAATATTATGACTATCATGAGCAACAGAAGAAGCCAAAGCGCCTTTTTTTAATCCAATATTTTTTATAAATGCTTTAGCAATCGGCGCATTTTTATATCGATTGACCACAACAATTTTTAAGATGTCGTTTTCAACATCAGCAACAATCTTATCGTCAACAACTTTTGGAGCAACCAACAATTTATTGGTAATTAATTGTCCATCTAATGCTTCAATTACATGAATATTTTCTTCTCTTTTAAAAATAATTTCAAAATCGGAGGCTAATTTTTCTGCACAATTAAATTGATTGATAATTGTTGCAGGCTTTGTCGTAATCAAGGATTTTCCATTTTCAGCTACAAGCATTCCGTTGATAAATGTTTGTACCACTTCAAATTCAATCAAATCTTTTACCACAATAAAATCTGCGGCATCATTTTCTTTTAATAAACCTACATCCATTTTATAATGTTCAACCGGATTGATACATGCCGCTTTTAATATCTTAAAAATGTTGATTCCGCATTTTACAGCTCTTGCACACAATTTATTGATATGTCCTTCTGCAAGGCTATCCGGATGCTTATCATCACTGCAAAACATCATCATGTCAGAATGATCGTGCATCAAATCGATAAGCGCATCAAAGTTTTTTGCAGCGCTTCCTTCTCTGATGAGAATTTTCATTCCAAATTTTAATTTATCTATTGCTTCTTTAGCTGTAAAACATTCATGATCTGTGCTTATTCCTGCGTCTATATATTTTTTTGCATCTGCTCCCATCAATCCTGGCGCATGACCATCAATAACTTTGTTGTATTTTTTGGCACTTGCTATTTTTTTCATAAGTTCCTCATCGCCATTTAAAACACCTGGAAAATTCATTACTTCGCTCAGGTATTTTATTTCAGGAAGTTGCAGCAATTGATCTACATCACTTGAGTTTAATGTTGCGCCAGCAGTTTCAAAAATGGTTGCTGGTACACAACTTGGCGCGCCAAACGTACATTTGAAAGGAACTGTTTTGCTATTTTCAATCATGTATTTTACACCTTCTATTCCACATACATTGGCAATTTCATGCGGGTCGCTAATTGTTCCAACCGTCCCATGAACTACTGCAAGTTTTGCAAATTCTGAGGGCACTAGCATCGAACTTTCAATGTGTACATGACTATCGATAAAACCAGGTAGTATATAGTTTTCTCCATGTTTGACTTCTCCTTCTTTTGTAATTGAACTTATCTTATCGCCTTCGATTTGAATCGTTCCCCAGAATATTTCTGCGGATTGAATATCTACAATATTGCTCGTAATGGAAAAATGCTTCATGATGGGTTTTTAATAAATCTAAACTTTTTATTGATGCTATAATTCTGCAAAAATTAATATTAATAATCACTGTTGTCCGAGATAAAAAATTAAAATAAGGGTGGTTTTATGGCCACCCTTTATCAATTTTGTAGTTACCACACAAAAAAATTGATATGGACAAAACTACAAAT
>VFKL01000002.1 GCA_009885535.1 Chitinophagaceae bacterium
TAGGTTTAAGAGGTTTCTGAAGTTTGAGAGGTTTTTGAGGTTGGATGTATTTTACGGAAAATCAGTTTCTTATTATTTATTTGTTGTTTGTTGTTTGTTGTTTGTTGTTTGTTGTTGGAACACTCTGCTATCCAGCATCTTTATTTCACCATCATAATCATTGGTTGTAAAAAATAGCAGAATAACGTAATCAAAATGATACAGATAATATTCAAAACAAACCCGGTTTTTATCATGTCTTTAATGTGAATATGTCCACTGGCAAATACAATGGCATTGGGAGGTGTACCCATCGGAAGCATGCTGGCACAACTGGCACCTAAGGTCATGGGGATACCGAGTAATAAAGGATCCATATGCAACGAAATCGCAACTGAAGAAATAACAGGTGCCATAACAATTACCTGAGCTACATTACTCATTACTTCACTTAAAAAAACAGAAGCTGTGGTAACAATTAAAATCATAAAAAAAGTGTTACCCGTAGAATACGATGCTAAAAAAACGCCGAATTGATCCATCAGCTTTGCATCTTCCAAAGCCTTTGCCATTGCAATTCCACCGCCAAATAACAACAAAATACCCCAAGCCATTTTTGTGGTATCCGACCATTCTAACAAGGGGATTTTTTTATCGTCAACCTTTACACCCGAAGGAATAATAAATAAAATAATTGCAGCACTCATCGCAATAATGGTATCATCCAATACTACAATTTGTTGGATATTATTGATCACATCTTTTAGAATCCAAGCCAGCACGGTTAATGAAAAAACAATGGTTGTTCTAATTTCAGGCGTTGATAATTTACCCATTTTTTTTATCTCTTCGCCAATAAACAACTTACCTGCTTCATTGTGTTTGATGTGATTGGGATAAAGCCATTTTACCATCACCCAATACAACATCAGTAGAAGCGCTATGGTAAGCGGAGTGAACACCAGCATCCAATCGGTAAATCCGATATTGTAATTAAATTTATCGGAGATATAATTTACATAAGCAACATTTGGAGGCGTCCCAATTATTGTACCCAACGCAAAATTTGACGCATAGGCGATGGACAACATCAATACCAATGAAAAGTTTTTCATGTTTTTTTCCGACTGTTGATTTGTACCCACCACATGAATAACAGACATGGCTATTGGAAACATCATCATAGTTGTTGCTGTGTTGCTCAACCACATGCTTAGAAAACCGGTTGCCAAAATAAAACCCAATATTATTCGGTTGCCATTTGTGCCTGTAAGCTTTATGATTCCGAGTGCAACTCGTTTGTGTAAGTTCCATTTTTCGATGGCAATACTCAGAAAAAAACCACCCATAAAAAGATAAATGATAGAATCGGAATATGATTTGGTCACTTCTTTTATGGTGGAAATATTAAATAAAGGAAAAGCAACAATAGGAACTAATGCTACAACTGGAAGCGGCATGGCATCTAAAACCCACCAACTAATCATCAATACAGAAATGGCTAAAACCAAGTTTGGCTTTGATGCTAATGAAAAAGGATTCAGAAAAAAAAGTAGTAAAAAAAATAGAATTCCGGTGATTAATGCAAGATTTCTTTTGTTGTATTCAAACCATTTTTTCATACGCTTTATTAAAAGAACTAAAGTAATTAAAAAAAGAAGAAGATGCCATATTTAAAGTACAGATATAATTGTTTGGCGTTAACACGAAAATCCTTAAAAACAGAAGTATAAAGTTTATGGTGAAGAAATAATTTTTTTAGACTTGTTTCCATTGCAAAATGGAATTTCACAATTCCCAAAAGTAGATTTATGTATTTTTATTTCAAAACAATAAAACGTTTATTGTTTTGGATAATGAACGTAAATTATATATATTTATAGTTACCAACTGCTAGTTCTTTATAGATTTTTTGTGAAATAGAATTTTGAATAACGTTTTTTGAAGTTATTTAAAACATAAAAAAAGAAATGATTTTATACCAAATTGAATTATAAATTAGTCCATAATTTTCTAGTATAATGCCGATGTGGTAGGTGTTTGGGACAATATCATTCGACCATTACAGATATCCAATCGGTATTGGATGGATTTTGCGAAAAATAACATCCCAATATTGAAAATATTATCTAAAAATAATTAGTTCTTAAACCCAAAATCATAACACTTATGAATCGTCTAAAATTATGCTGTTGTTTATTTTTATTGCATTTAATTATTAATCATCAAGGGTTTTCACAATCAAAAGTTTGGGTTACCATACAAAATGTAGACCATGTACCTTATCAATCTACAAACAGACAATTAATCTCCAATGATTCTGTTTTCAATGTATATATCAATTCGCTAAATATTTTTTCATGTACGCAAGCATTGCCGTCTTCAAGAAATAAAATGCTACAAAAGGTTTATGAATTGACTTCAAGTTCAAGCCAGAATGAACTTGAGCAAACGCTTACCAATTATGTGCGTGCAGTTTCGGGAGTTTACCCAGCGCCAATCTATGATACATTGCATACGCCAAACGATTATACACTTGTTGCAGGAATCAACAATTATGCGCTTAATCTTATCAATGCGCAAACTGCTTGGGATATCACACTAGGTGATTCCAATGTAGTTATAGCAATTACCGACCAATCATACAGTCCAAATCATTCCGAATTAGTGGGCAAATATGCTTATATCAATGCGGGCACATCTACACCAACACATGGAACTGCAGTTGCTATATTAGCAGCTGGAAATACAAACAACAATAATGGCTTAAGTTCTATTGGATACAAGTGCAAACTTGGGTTATACTTAATGAGTTACAATGAGATTTTAAATGCTGCTTATGCCGGGGCAAAAGTCATCAACATCAGTTGGACTTCAGGTTGCTTTTATAACCTTTATGCCGAACAAGTCATTAATGAAGCATACGGCGTTGGCGCTTTTTTGGTTGCAGCTGCAGGAAATGGAACAACATGTTCAAACCCAGCAGCATATGTTTATCCTGCTGCATTTGATAACGTTTTTTCTGTTACAAGTATTGGTCCATTAGATAATCACATGAAGATCTTAAATGACCCTACATCTACACATCAACACAATGATAAGGTAGACTTAAGTGCTCCTGGTTACGATGTAGCCATAAACCCAGCTGAAAATTGGTACCTTAATAGTTCAGGTACAAGTTTTGCATCACCCATAGTGAGCGGCACAGTCGGTTTGATGCTGAGTGTTAACCCCTGTTTAAGTCGGAAAGATATTGATACCATTTTAAAAATCTCTTCAGTAAATATTGATTCATTAAACCCAACTTACATTGGATTAATTGGTAAAGGGCGTTTGAATGCGCAAGCTGCGGTTCAATTGTCATCAGGATGGGCAAGTCAGCCAATGAGTGTAACATCTCAACCTATTGGTGTTTCTATTTCTGTGGGTGGGAATGCGCAGTTTTCAGTTTCTTCAACCAGCTCATTCCCTATATATCAATGGCAAATAGACTCAAGCGGAATCTTTGTAAACTTGATAAATAACAATGATTATAGCGGCGTAAACACTTCAATTTTAACGGTTAGCAATGCCCCTGCAGCTTTTAATAATACACAATATCGTTGTATCATGACATCGGGTTACTGCCAAGCAATAAGTAATGCGGCAACATTGGTTGTAAGTAGTGGCATATTGCCACAAGATGCAGGTATTATTCATGGGGATACCTTGGTGTGTTTTGGAGATACGGTGCAGATTGCAATCAACCCAGTAAATTTTGCAACAGGATATAATTGGACAATCAATGGCAATGCGAATATTATTAGTGGAACAAATAACAATTCAATTACCATTCAGATATTTGATAATATAGTTGGTGTAAGCGTTACGCCTTATAATTCTTTTGGTTCTTCAAACAGCTCATCAATAAGTATAGCGACAATTCCTTTACCAACAGGCTTTTTATCTGGCAATCCCAGTGTTTGTCCGGGTAATGCGGCTACATTAACAATGAATGTTACAGGTCAAGGACCATGGTTTGGCACTATCAATGATTCAATATCATTTTCTGGCACATCCAATCCTTTTCAAATAATTGTTTATCCCGATTCAACAACAGTTTATAATTTACAAGAACTATACACATTGGATGGATGTAATGCATATCCTGATTATTTATCAAGCTCTGCATCAGTAACGGTTTTACCATATAATAGAGATACGATTCATACAACGATTTGTACAAGTCAACTACCTTTTCAATGGAACGGGATTAACTTTACAAACACGGGATATTATTCTGACACCATCAGCAATTCGGTGGGATGCGATTCAATAATCACACTACATCTTACAGTTATAAATGGCAATCCTCCAGCAGCACCATTAACCATAACGCAATCACTTGTTAACAATACTTGCTTTGGCAGAATTTATCGTTATACAGCATCAATAACCATTAATGCTCAAGGGTATAAATGGATCATTCCTACTTCTTGTGGAGGTATTTCTCCTGTTGTTGTAGATTCAGGTGATATAAATGTTTCGAGGACTATTCGATTAAAATATTTTAGCAATAATGCAGCTTTCAATACAGATAGCATAAAAGTTAGTGCATATAATACATGCGGATTTAGTCCGTACAAAAGTGCCGTATTAATCAACACCTTATTGAGTGTTCCGTTGCCTCCAACAAGTATCATCGCAACACCTTTAATCACCAATGTTTGTGGAGAAAGAAAATATAGGTACACTGCGCCTAATTTACCAGCAGGCACTGCTAATATTGCAGCAGCAACAGGATATTTATGGTCATTTACAAGTCCAACCCCATTATTAGCCCAATTGGATTCTGGAACGTTTACTTCTCAAATAATCGTAGTTAAATATGTAAGCAACAATGCCGCACAAATTGGAGATAGCATTAATTTGAGGTATACTTCAGCATGTGGCAATAGCGAAAAAAAATCGTTGAAAATAAATCTCACCGCTTTAAATGTGCCTGTTGCACCAACTTCAATAACAATAACCCCATTAAGCACAAATATTTGCGGACAGAGAAAATATAGATGTACTATGCCTTTAATGCCGAATGCAACAACTACAAGTGGAGCTGCTACAGGATATTTATGGACATTTACAGGAAATGTGGCAACATATGGTGTAATTGATTCAGGAAGTTTGACATCGAGAATTATGGTGTTGAAATATATCTCCAACAACGCAACTTTTGTTGGAGATAGTTTAAAAGCTCAATACAGCAGTGGTTGTGGGCTTAGCAATTTTATAGCAATTAAATTTTCTGTGCCTAAAATTAATCCTCCTTTGGCGCCAACATCAATTACAATAACGCCTTTAAGTACTGGAATATGTGGCGCTAAAATTTACAGGTACACTATGCCGTTAGTTCCTGTTGGTACAATAAATAATGCTGCTGCAACAGGATATGCTTGGGAATTTGTTGGCATACTTTCCTCAACCGCTACAATTGATTCAGGAACATTAAACAGTAGAATTATTAGAATGAAGTTTGTAAATAATAATGCCGCTACCATTGGAGATAGCGTGAGGGCATATTATTTATCGTCTTGTGGAAATGGCAGTATCAAATCTACCAAACTCAACAACGCCAACTTAACTGCACCAGCGATGCCAGCGAGTATAGGTATCAGTTTGGTGAGTGATGTATGCGGCAGTAGAATATATAGATACAGTGCTCCTGTGCTTCCTAGTTCAACAGCAACGGCAATGGCAGCAACAGGGTATCAATGGTTTTTACCAACAGGTTCTGCAGTAGCCACATCAGCATCCTTGGATTCGGGCGTTTTAATCGGAGCGAATGCTAGATTTATCAAATTGAAATTCACCAACAATGGAGCAGCTGGCAATACAGACAGTATAAGATTAAGATATACTTCGGGATGTGGAAATAGCGCAACTAAAGCACAGAAATTGTCGAATGTAGCAATAACAACATTGGCATCACCAACAACATTAACGGGTATGACAAGTATTTGTTCCATTGTAGGAACAGCAACGGCCACGAGATATACTGTTTCAACTTTAAGTGGGGCAATAAGTTATTTATGGACCTTACCTGCTGGGGCTTTATTAGACAGTGGAAGCAATGGATTAAAAATTAAAGTTCGGTTTATAACTGCTGGGGCAAATGACAGCATCTATGTACAAGGTGTTGGCGCAAATGGATGTGCAGGCGCGAAGAAAGTGCTAAAATTGGTAACAACAAATTGCATCACATTTCCAACATCAAAATTGGCAAATTCGTTTGAGGAAAAAGGAAAAACTCTTTACGCGATTATTTATCCAAATCCAACAATGAGCACATTTAATCTATTGGTAAAATCTTCAAAACAATCTAAAACTGTAAAGGCAAGAATCATAGATTCACAAGGAAGACGAATTAAAACTTTAAGCTTCAACTCCAATGAAATTGTTTCTTTTGGAAATGAATTACGATCTGGATTGTATTTGGTGGAAGTGATAGATGGTGATAATGTAAAAATGCTTAAGGTGGTGAAGTATTAGAATTTGGTAAATAACAAATAAGGAAATGGACGCACTTTGATGATTGGTGATAACACCAACATCGGCGACCGAAACCACCAACCTTTTGAACATTTTTTGTTTCGCGCAAAGCTCGCAAAGGAGCAAAGGCACGAAGTTTCTTGGCACAAAGTTTTTATTAAAAATGCTACTAATTGGAAAATACCTCCAACCTTTTGAACGTATTGAACATTTTGAACATTTTTTGTTTCGCGCAAAGCTCGCAAAGGAGCAAAGACACTGAGGTTTTTTGACACTAAAACAAAGGTTTTTATAAAAAAATGCTACTAATTGGAAAATACTTCCAACCTTTTGAACGCATTGAACGTATTGAACCTTTTGAACCAAACCTCACAAACCTCATATACCTCACAAACCTCTTAAACCTCTTAAACCTCCCAAACCTCCCAAACCTCTTTAAAAACCTTTTTAAAAAAACCTAATGCTTTTCTTACCTTTACATCCTTAAAATGAGACTAGATGAGTGAAACAACAACGATTGCTCCATTAACAGCTAAAGATTTTGCAACAGACCAAGAAGTACGCTGGTGCCCGGGTTGTGGCGATTATTCAATTTTGGCACAAGTACAAAAAGTAATGCCGACATTAGGTATTCCAAGAGAGAATATTGTAATTGTTTCTGGCATTGGCTGTAGCAGTCGTTTTCCATATTACATGAATACATACGGCATGCACAGCATTCATGGAAGAGCAACAGCTGTGGCAAGTGGATTGAAAGCTGCTCGCCCCGAATTGAGTGTGTGGATTGTTACAGGCGATGGTGATGGATTGAGCATTGGCGGAAATCATACGATACATTTATTGCGTAGAAATTTTGATGTAAACATTTTGTTGTTTAATAATCAGATTTATGGACTAACCAAAGGGCAATATTCGCCTACTTCAGAAGAAAAGAAAATCACGAAGAGTACACCATTTGGAAGCATCGATCATCCTTTTAATCCATTGGCTTTGGCGATGGGTGCAGATGGAAGTTTTATTGCACGTTCTATGGACAGAGATCCTAAACATTTACAAGCAATGTTACTAAGGTCTAATGCGCATAGAGGCACATCATTTTTAGAAATCTACCAGAATTGCAACATATTTAATGATGGCGCTTTTGAAGTGTTTACCGAAAAAGGCAGCAAAATGGAGGAAGTTATTTTCTTAGAACAAGGAAAGCCATTAATTTTTGGAGCAACTCAAAATAAAGGAATAAAATTAGATGGGTTTAAGCCCGTAGTGGTTGAATTGACTGAAGGAGCTTCAACCGATGATTTGTGGATACACGATGAAAAAGATTTTTACAAGGCACAGATTTTAGTGCGCATGTTTGACGACCCTACATTACAAGGGCATTTACCTCGTCCGTTTGGCGTATTTTACGAAACCGAGAGAGCTTGTTACGAAGACATGATGACCATGCAAATTGAAGAGTTAATCATTCAAAAAGGCAAAGGCGATTTGGATAAATTGTTGAGGGGTAGTGAAACATGGACGATTGAATAACGGCCTCCCCTAGCCCCTCCGAGGGAGGGGGAATTTAATGCGAAGAGTTTGTGTTAATTTGTAACAGTTAGAAATGGCGACGGCTTTTAATAATCGCGCCGGTTTCCTAACATTGGCGCCGGTTTCCTAACATTGGCGCCGGTTTCCTAACCGGTGACAAAAAAAGATAAGGACTTAGTCCTCTCAAGATAAAATTTATAGACTTTTACCCCACTAATTTTAAATAACGTCATCAGCCCTATCCAACGTTAAACACTCATTTTATTTTGTAGAAAATCTCTCTTTACATTGATGTAAACCACATTGTTGTGAATTTGGCTTCTGACAATTTTGCTGAAGGAAATTTTTAATTCAGCAAAAATGAAAAAGTTCAAAAAAATAATAGTTAATGGCACAGCAATTTCAATAATACATCAACATAATAGTGAATTTATAAGTCTAACAAATATGACTAGTAATTTCAAAAATGGAAGCGGGCTTGTTGAAAAATGGATTACAACAAAAAACACACTTGAATACCTTTCTATTTGGGAAAGTATAAATAATGCAGATTTTAATTACCCCGAATTCGGAGTAATTGAGAGATTGTCAGGAGTAAACATATTCAGTATGTCGGCAGGCCAATGGATTAAGAGAACTAAGGCAATTGGACTTATTGTAAGTCCTGGAAGATATGGAGGCACATTTGCCCACAAAGACATTGTTTTTCATTTTGCAATGTGGTTGAGCCCTGAATTTCAAATTTATTTAATTAAAGAATTTCAACGTCTTAAAATTGAGGAAAGCGATCGATTAAAATTAGATTGGAATCTACAAAGAACACTATCAAAAATCAATTATCATATTCATACAGATGCAATAAAGCAAAATCTGATTCCCAAAGAAATATCTGGAAAGGAGTCTGCAATTGTATATGCTTCAGAAGCTGATGTATTAAATATGGCTTTGTTTGGCAAAACAGCTGCCCAATGGCGATCCGAAAAATCGAATCTCGAAGGAAATATTAGAGATCATGCAACAATAGAGCAATTGGTCGTATTGACAAATCTGGAGTCTATTAATGCAGTATTTATACATCAAGGGTTGTCGCAACAAAACAGACTTATTAAATTGAATAAGATTGCAATCGATCAAATTTGCATCTTGATTGAACATAAAATAACGGAGCGAATTAAATAAAATATATGGTTTAACATCGGTGTAGGTTTTCAAACCGGTGAAAAATAATCTATTTTTATACATCATTTCTATTAAGTAATACGACACTTTAAAAGAGTTTCATACATTTTCTACTATTCTAGAACGCTTCAAAAATTTAAAAATAAAACAACTTTATTCTCCCCGAAAAACACGCCCAAACTACAGTTAAATCAACTTCATCAGCTACATTAGTTTTTATTCTTTTGTCTTTAAAATAATTTAATCAACAAATATTAAGTTTCTTAAAAAGGAAACCTTAATTTTATAATCAGATGAAATGAAAGATAGGTTTGAAGTTATCTTTTTGCCTGAAGCAGTAAAATTTATGAATGAGATAGATCGTAAGGCAAGAGAAAAAATGTACTTTAACATCAGAAAATCACAGCAGATAAACGACGGTCAAATATTCAAAAAACTAAATGAAAATATCTGGGAATTTAGATGCACCAATCAAAATATTTGCTTTAGATTATTTGCTTTTTGGGATAAAAAAGATATCAAAAACATTTTGATTATTGCCACAAATGGACTGATTAAAAAATCACAAAAAACACCAGCACATGAAATCGACAAAGCTCAACAAATCAGAAAAAAATATTTACAACAAGCCAATGAAAAATAAACTTAAAACTGTTTCTCTTGATACAATGATCATTAAACATATTGGAAAACGTGGCACAATTAAAAGAGAAAATTTTGAAAATGAATTAAAAATTGAATTATTGGGAAACGCCATAAAAAAAGTAAGACAAGAAAAAAAATTGACTCAAGAAAAACTAGGCTCATTAGTTGGTGTACAAAAAGCACAAATCTCTAAAATTGAAAACTGTTTTACCAACGCTCGTTTTGATACAATATTAAAAGTATTTGATGCGCTTGGAGCTAGGATAACTTTTAATGTAGTGATGAAATAAAAAATGGCGCTGGTTTCCAAACATTGGCGACAGTTTCCAAACCGTTTTCAGTAAATAATTAATGGATTTTGTCCTGTTAGAAATATTAACAAACAAAGTCTTTAGTGTTTTAATTTTCCACAAAATTTACAAAGAAAAATATCAAGATTTAGTGTACAAAACAACATCAATAAAATATCATTAAATTTTACATTCGGGGCCAATTTATAACGCCCAATGAATCAAAAAATTTATTTAGATACATCAGTGATTGGAGGATATTACGATGATGAATTTAAAATTGAAACGAAGAAGATTTTTTCAAAAATCAAAGCAGGAACTTTACAAATCGTTTATTCCGAATTAACTCTAAAAGAAATTTACAGAGGACCAAAAAGAATTATAGAATTATTTGAACAAATCGATTCGAAAAATAAAACAGTCGTTCAAATTAACAAAGAAATAATAAAACTAGCGGATACTTATATTTCTGAAAAGGTTGTCGGATTATCCAGCAGAGACGATTGTATTCATATCGCAGTCGCAACTATTTCAAAATCAGATTTTTTATTAAGTTGGAACTTTAAGCATATTGTAAATGAGCGTAGAATTTATGGATACAATGCTGTAAATTTATTATTGGGTTATTCTGTTATTGAAATCATATCTCCAATTCAATTTAATAACAATGAAAAAAATAAATAAACAAAAAAGCTTCGATGCAGTAAAAACTTTCAGAAGCATAAAAGACAAAATTAGTTCAGAAATTAAGCATATGAATTTCGACGAATTAAAAAAATATCTCAGTGATTTGCCGAAAGGAAACACTGTTTTAAATAAAAAGAGTTCATAAAGATTTACGTCCGTTAATATCCTAATTAGAAGCAATTAACTATTTTTTAAAAGCGCTGGTTTCCAAACCTGTGTCAAAAAAATGATCTAAGAAATTAGTCTTTCTATCCTTAAAAACACCGCAACTTCAACAAAAAAATCAACATATTCCATATTTACAACACACTGAATTTTGTGTTTAACTTTGCGGAGAATAAAAAATTAATCACCTAATTATTTGCGGAGATTATTTTATTTGCGGAGATTATAACTTATTTTAGCCGTAAAATATGCGAAGAATGGGTATTTATATCTACCAATTACCTCATTGGCCAAGATTTTCTTGGAAAAATGAAACGATCATTTCTTTACTTACAGAAATTAGAAATAAGCAAGGTCGTTTATTGGGGAGAATGGAAGCTATGGGTTTCTCCCTTCAAGCTGAGGCAAATCTACAAACACTTACACTCGACATCCTCAAATCTTTTGAAATTGAAGGTGAAATGCTGGATGCCTTACAAGTTCGATCTTCCATTGCACGCAGATTAGGCATGGACATTGCTGGTTTGGTACCAGCAGACAGGCATGTCGATGGAATCGTAGAAATGATGTTAGATGCCACTCAACATTATAAAACTGATATAACCGATGATAGACTTTTCGGATGGCATGCAGCCCTATTTCCAACAGGGAGAAGTGGTATGTTCAAAATAAAAGTAGGCAACTGGCGCGACAATCCTATTAACGACCCAATGCAAGTTGTTTCAGAAGCAATGGGAAAAGAAAAAGTACATTTTCAAGCGCCCGATGCAGATAGACTAGAAGATGAAATGCTGCATTTTATTGGTTGGTTTAATGAAGATAAAAACTTAGATCCCGTACTAAAAGCAGCAGTTGCTCATTTTTGGTTTATCACTTTACATCCATTCGATGATGGAAATGGCCGAATAGCACGCGCCATCGCTGACATGCAATTATCTCGAGCCGATAATTCTAGTGCACGCTTTTATAGCATGAGTGCACAAATAAGGAAAGAAAGGAAAGAATATTATGACATTCTTGAAACTACACAAAAAGGCACAATGGATATAACATTATGGCTTACCTGGTTCTTAGAATGTTTGGGGCGTTCTTTTGAAGCTTCTCAGGAAACACTAGCAATCGTTTTGAAAAAAGCAAAATTTTATGAACGTAATGCAACCACACAACTTAATTTACGTCAGCAAAAAATAATTAGCAAGTTATTGGATGGTTTTGATGGAAAACTAAATAGCTCAAAATGGGCTGTCATTACCAAAACGTCTCAAGATACGGCTCTCAGAGATATTCAGGATTTGATCAATAAAAATATTCTCAAAAAAGAAAATAGCGGAGGTAGAAGTACAAGCTATGATTTATGTGATTGAGTATTTCTATCATCAGCAATGGTTTCCTAACATTGGCGCCGGTTATGAAACATTGGCGCCGGTTTCCTAACCGGTGCAAAAAAAGGTTTAAAGGACTACGTCCTATCATTAAAACATCCTCATTTTTCTATTCATAATTAAATGTCACAAAACCATAGATAAGAAATCTGAACACTTCTACTGTTATATTCTCTTCTATTTCAGTTGTTTTTCACCTTTTATTTTAAAAGTTATGTTTCATTTTTGCCATAAAAAATGTCTTCAAAATACAAGCCCCGTGATCAAGAAAATCCACATTTTCTAACATTTACAATTGTTGGATGGATTGATGTTTTTACAAGAAACCATTATAAAGACATCTTTGTACAAAGTTTACAATATTGTATTGAGAATAAAGGCATAGAGCTACATGCATGGGTAATTATGACCAATCATGTTCATTTAATTGTTAGTACCAAAAGAAATAATATTTCCGATTTTGTTAGAGACATTAAACAATTCACTTGTAAACGAATTATTAATTCTATCAAAAGTAATAACCGAGAAAGTAGAAAAGAATGGATGATTAATATGTTTGAATACGCAGGGAGAACTAATAAAGAGAATGTATACTTTCAATTATGGAAACAGCATTATCGTCCGATTGAACTCAATACACCAAGAAGACTCGAAATCGTTCTAAATTATGTTCATAACAATCCCGTAAAAGTTGGCTTGGTTTGGGAACCATGGCATTTTAAATATAGCAGTGGTATTGATTACTATACCAATGAAAAAGGTTTATTAAAAGTGGTGAAGTTCTAACAGTAGAACTGGCGCCGGTTTCCTAACCTGGCGCCGGTTTCCTAACCGGTGTCAAAAAAAGGTTATGGACTCCGTCCTAATTTATTTCTACAGACGAAATCTGTTTTACTCTCATTAACACTAGTTAAGAAACCTGCATTAGTGAAATGAACTTCGTCCTAATTTACTTTTACAGACAAAGTCTGTTGTATCTCTCATTAACACCGGTTAAGAAACCGGCGCTAGTGAAAAAGGTTTTGTACTTCGTCCAAGTTTATTTCTACAGACGAAGTCTGTTTCGCTCTCATTAACACCGGTTTGGAAACCGGCGCTAGTATGTTTCCTAACAAGCGCCATTTCACCTCTTTTTACACTAATTTAGCACTTGACAAAAAATCATCAATCTCCCATTTTGAGCCTCAAAAAAATTGTTGTTATCGGACCCGAATCCACCGGCAAAAGCTGGCTCTGCGAAAAACTCGCAGCACACTTCAATACACATTGGGTTAAAGAATTTGCACGCGAATATCTTTTAACAAACGGTAAAGAATATACACTGAACGACCTCGAACTTATTGCAAAAGGACAAATAGAGGCTGAAAACAAATCAGCCGATAAAATGCAAAATAGTTTAGAATCTGTTGATGCAAAAAAACCTTTATTTATTGATACCGATTTATATGTTATGAAAGTGTGGAGCGAATTTGTTTATAATCAATGCAGCTTTGACATTTTGAACGGCATTGTTACCCATAATTATGATTTGTATTTTTTGTGTAAACCAGATATACCCTGGGTTTCCGACGAATTAAGAGAATACCCTGATTTAATAACCCGGGAAAAACTATTCCACCATTATAAAGACATTATGGTTAATCAATCGGTTCCTTGGATTGAAATTAATGGCCATTTTGAAAACAGATTTCAATTGGCTGTTCAAGCTGTTGATCAACTACTTCAATAGCGATTCTATCTCCTCATCCCCAGATAAATTATTCATTTGCTGCATGATTCTTGGCGCACGTTTATTTACATATCTCGATGAAGGAATTACAGTAAACTTTTTGGGATTGGGCAAACATGCGGCTATCATTGCTGCTTCTCGTTGCGTTAAATTGACTGCATCTTTTTTAAAATATTTTCGCGCTGCTGCTTGAACCCCAAATATCCCCGGACCCATCTCAGCCACATTTAAATACGTCTCCAGAATTCGCTGCTTGCCCCATATCATTTCTATCATAAACGTATAATAAACCTCTAACCCTTTTCTGAAAAAACCACCATGCTGCCATAAAAAAACATTCTTCGCCGTTTGCTGACTTATCGTACTTGCACCGCGGGTTTTTGCTGGATGCTTTTCGTTGTACTTCATCGCCTTCTTTATCGCCTTGATATCAAACCCATCATGCTCAGGAAACAATTGATCTTCTGAAGCCATCACAGCCAATTTAATATTTCTACCCATCTCATCATATCCAATATAATCACGCTTCAAACCTTCGCCCTCAAATGAATTTGCAATTTGTGTAATGGTTATTGGTGGATCTACCCATTTGCAAAAAAAGATATAAGCTAGATGTATCACAAAAATCCAAAGCAATATTTTTTTGATTTGATGCAAACAACCTTTTGATTCCTTTTTGGCCATCTTTTATTTAATTTATTTTGTAGGATTAAATAGCACACTTACCATTAACACAATCCCAAATGCAATAAACAAAAGACCTGAAATGATATTAATGTAATGGATATTTCTTTCTGTCAAACTCTTTTTAAGTTTCCCTGCGAGATTTATTTTTGCGATATCTGCCAAAATATTTATGGTTAAACAAACGGAAAATATGGCAATTTTTTCATCAATGCGCTGACCAATAGTTCTCGTTGACGCCGCAAGCCAAAGCCCAATTACACTGGGGTTTAATGTATTTATTAAAAAACCGGTTATTAGTAATTTAACGTTGGTTGTACTAGAAATTCTTACACCGCTCTCTAATTTTTCATCTTTTTTATATCGCTTGAAAAACAAATAAAATACCCCTAAGAAAATTAAAAATATTCCTCCAATTACACCAATTGATTTTTTATACTCAATCAATCGACCCATGAACTCTCCAAAAAAATTAGCCAAAAAAACCATAATTATATCACTGATCCAAACACCAGCAATAAAATAAAATGCCGTTTTTATGCCATAATTTATTCGAAGTTTGATAATAGTAAATACAACAGGGCCTACAGAAAAAACCAATGCCAAACCCAATATCAATCCCGATATAATTGCATCTGTCATGGTTTTATTTAATTATTTTAAGTAATTAATCCGCTAAATTATTTTGTAAAAATTGATTCCAATCTTCCAGTATTTTCCCTTTCATCACCCTTGGAAACTTATGTTGGCCGCCAATCTTTCCTTTATGTTGCATAAAGTCCATAAATACATGTTCGGGCAAAACCTTTACCTGCATTGATTTCAAAGCGTGCTTTCTTTCCACTTCGTAATCATCATTCAATAATTTTAATTTATCATCAATGATGGATGCAAGTTTGATTTCATCTACTTCATCATCACAAGCTACATACCATTGATGCCCAAAGAAATTACCATAAGGTACACCAGCAACTGTAAACTCTGAAATTGTTATGTTCAAAGTTTCACTTGCCAATAAAATAGCCTTGTTCATATTATCTACACTCAAATGCTCGCCCACTAAACTTAAAAAATGCTTCGTTCTTCCAGTTATAATGATTTCGCTTTTTTCTTTATCAATCAAACGAACAGTGTCTCCAATGGCATATCGCCATGTTCCTGCATTTGTACTAATTAAAATAGCATAGTCTTTATTTTCCTCAATCTCATGTATCATTAACGCCTCCGGATTATCCAATATATTTCCATCACCATCAAAATTATGATCGTCAAATGGCACAAACTCAAAGAAAATATTGCTGTTAAAATTCAATTGCATGCCTTTGGTGTCCTGACGACTTTGATATGCCAAAAATCCTTCACTTGCTAAATAAGTGTCTATATAAGTAATGGGCTTACCCATCAATTTTTCGAAACCCTTTTTATACGGCTCCATCGCTACTCCTCCATGTACATAAAATGCCAAGTTTGGCCACATATCATGGATATTATTGAGCTTATATTTTTCGATAATTTTTTCTACACACAACTGTAGCCATGCTGGCACACCAATGATAAATCCAATGTCCCAATTGGGTGCCATCTCTACTATTTCATCCAATTTTTTTGCCCAATCTTTTTCTTTTGCAATTTTTTTTCCTGGTTTGTATAATCCCAATCCTTGAAACCAAAATGGAATGTTTTTTTGTTGTATACCACTCAAATCGCCCGCAAAATACGTTGGACCTTTTTGAAGTTGTGTGCTTCCGCCAAGCATTAACCAACCTCGTCCAATGGCACTTTTAGGCACGTTTTCATACTTAGACAAACTTACTACTTGCTTCAAACTTGTTATGGTATTGCTTCTTATAAGCTCTTTTGTTACAGGAATATATTTACTTGCTGCCTCACTAGTGCCACTACTCAACGCAAAATATTTAATTACACCAGGCCAACATACGTCTGGTATTCCTTCTAATGTTTTATGCCACCAAGCTTTATAAATTTTATCGTAGGTATAAGTAGGTACAAGCTGTTGAAACTTTTTTCCAGGATGCTTACTCAATAAAATATCATCAAAATGATACTCTTGTCCAAATTGTGTAAACCGCGCCTTTTTCAACAGTTTTTTCAATACCTTAATTTGCTGGCTTCTTGGATCCCTCAATGGAATATTAAAAGCTCGTGCAATTGATTTTGGTATTGTGATGTCAAAAATAGCCATTCATTTATCTGATTAATTGACAACAAATATAATTATTGAGCACCTATTTTCTTACTTAAATTTATTCAGATAAATTAAGCCATTAATTTTTATAAATCTATTGTGCCCAATGTTGTTAAAAATAATTACGTTTGCGAATCATTTTGTAAACATTCTATAACAGAATATTCATTTAATAAAAACCAAAAAATTATGCTTAAAAAATTATGCTTATCCATTTTTATGATTGCCACGTTACTAACGGCTCGAGCAGACGAAGGGATGTGGTTGCCCATGTTGTTGGGAAAACAAGTGTACAATGACATGGTAAAAAGAGGATTAAAACTAACCAAAGAGCAACTTTACTCCATCAATAAATCATCGTTGAAAGATGCCATTATTATTTTTGGAAGAGGTTGTACAGGCGAAATCGTGAGCAATCAAGGTTTGATTTTTACCAATCACCATTGCGGTTACGAAGCCATTGCTAGCGCAAGTAGCGTTGACCACAATTATTTAAGAGATGGTTTTTATGCTTTTAATAAAGAGCAAGAACTTAAATCAGAATTAACCGTTCAGTTTTTGGAAAAAATTGTTGATGTTACCGCTGAAGTTGAAGCTGCTGTTAAAGGTTTAGCTTGGGCTGATCGCGTTAAAAAAATGTCAGAAGTGTACAAAGGAATTACTGATAAAGTTGCGGATAAAGAAAATGGCATTTCTGGTAGAGTCTATAGCATGTTTAAAGACAATCAATACATCATGTATGTATACAAAACCTATAAAGACATTCGCCTTGTAGGAACACCTCCAGAAAGCATTGGAAAGTTTGGTGGCGATACAGACAATTGGGAATGGCCTCGTCATACCGGAGATTTTTCGGTGTTCAGAGTTTATGCTTCTAAAGATGGCAAACCAACTGAATTCAGCAAAGACAATGTGCCTTTAAAACCAAAACACTTTTTACCTGTTAGCATTAAAGGAATTAAAGATGGTGATTACGCGATGATTTACGGTTATCCAGGCGGTACCAATCGTTACGAAACAAGCTTTGGTATCAAACTAAAAAATGACATTGAAAATCCTGCATTAGTTGCACTTAGAGATATGCGTTTGAAATACATGCACGAGCAAATGATTAAAGATCCTGCTGTAAAATTAAAATTGGCTTCTAATTATGCTGGTACAGCTAACTACTGGAAATTTTTTGATGGCGAAACAAAGCAATTGATCAAGTTCAATACATTCGGACAAAAACAAAAATTCGAAAATGAATTTACAAACTGGGCAAAAGGTAAACCAGAATTTGAAAATATTTTTGCTGATTACGAAAAAAATTACAACACTTGGACCCCGTACAGCAAATATCGTCAGTATTTAAATGAAGGCATCAAAGGTTCTCCATTAATGGCTTTTGCAAGTAACTTATTGTCGTTAGAAGCTACCCTAATTAAAGCGGGTGCTACTGCTGAAGATATTAAAAAAGCAGTTACTGCTGTGGATGCAGCTCGTAAAGATTTTATCAATGGTGAAGATTTACCAAGTGATAAATTAATTTTAGCTGCTGCTGCTAAAGCGTTTTATACCGATATCGACAAAAGTCAACAACCGGCAAATACATTTGAAAAAATTGCCGCTTATGGTGATTTAAATGATGAGGCTACGTTTAAAAAATGGGCTTTAGATGTGTTTGCAAAAACCATGTTGCTTAATGATGAGAAATGGAACGCATTCGTTGCAAACCCTACCACTGTTGGATTACAAGATGATGCTGCTTTTGATTTCGCTGCGGCATTTGCAAAAAATTACACCACGAAATATGCACCGATTTACATGGCTTTTGTTAACAAAAACAATGAACTTGGCCGTGCTTATTTAAAAGGAATTATGCAAAGAGATACCGCAGCTGCGGCTAAAATGTATCCTGATGCTAATTTTAGCATGCGTGTGAGTTTTGGAAATGTAAAAAGCTACAAACCTAAAGATGCAGTTGCTTACGATTTCGTAACCACCTCTAAAGGATTAATGGAAAAATATAAAGATGGTGATTATGAATTTGACCTTCCTGCAAAGCAAGTAGAACTTCTTAAAAAGAGAGATTTTGGTCAATACATCGATAAAAAAAGAAACGACTTGGTTATCGGTTTTATTACCACAAATGACATCACCGGCGGTAACAGCGGAAGTCCTGTTATTGATGGAAACGGCAATTTAATTGGTCTTGCTTTCGATGGCAACTACGAAGCACTAAGCCACAAAATTGCTTTTGATAAAGATTTAAACCGCACCATTTGTGTGGATGTTCGTTACGTTTTATGGTGCATCGATAAATTTGGTGGTGCCAAAAACTTAATTGATGAAATAAATCCAATTAAATAATTTAATCTAATTCGATTTTTAAAAAGCGCTTTCAATTTGAAGGCGCTTTTTTTTATCATACCGGCATCATGCATTTATATCAATAAAGACCAAACAAATATTTTATATTGCAACAAATTAAAAATCATGCTTAAATCAATGACCGGTTTTGGGAGAGCAGAGCAAACTGTTGGCGACAAAACATACATTGTAGAAATTAAAGCGCTAAACGGAAAACAGTTTGAGCTTCAATTAAAACTACCGCCACTTTTAAAATCTTTTGAATTCGACATTAGAAATAGCTTACAAGAAAAATTGGTTAGAGGAACTATAGATTGTTTTATTATCGTAAAACAAAATGGCGCTTCTAAACCAGTTATCATCAATACCGATTTGATTAAAGCATATTACCAACAAATCGATCAACTGGCTACAGAACTTAACATTGACACCAACTCCGTTTTAAGCGCACTACTTCGTTTACCAGAAGTCGTTAGTCCAAGTACAGAAGTAATGAATGATACTGATTTTGCTGCATTTAATTTGGTTTTAAACGAAGCGATTCAAGCATTAGATAAACATAGAATTGAAGAAGGACAATCAATTGAAAAAGATTTATTGGACAGAATTGCAAAAATTCATGATCAAGAAGCAGAAATATTAAAGTTTGAACCCAACAGAAAAACCAGAATCGTAACGGAAATCAATCAATTGCTGAACAAACATGTGGGGCAAGAAAACATCGACAAAAACAGATTGGAACAAGAACTGATTTACTACATGGAGAAAATCGATATCCATGAAGAGCAAATCCGTTTGCGTCAACATTGTGAATACTTTAATGAAATTCTAAACGATTCGGATGTAAGTAAAGGAAAGAAATTGTCTTTTTTACTTCAAGAAATTGGCAGAGAAATCAACACCACCGGCAGTAAAGCATACGATGTAGATATTCAAAAATGTGTGGTGCTGATGAAAGATGAACTGGAAAAAGCCAAAGAGCAAATTTTAAACGTACTTTAAATTTTAGCAAAAAACAAATAGTCATGGTGCTAAGGTCGTTTTCATTTTTAATACTAATTTTTTCAATTGTACTTTTTTCAATTTCTGGTTGCAAGCAATTGGAAGTGTTTGAAAAAAATACCATCATTCCAAAACAAGCATGGAAAAAAGATTTCCCTTGTAGCGGCACATTTACCATTACAGACACCAGCGCATATTATCAGATGTATATCGTACTCAGACATACCGATGCATATGCGTACAATAACATTTGGTTGAATGTGGGTTTACAATCACCAAAAGATACCATGTATTTTCAAAAAGTAAATTTTACTTTAGGCGATGATAATCGTGGTTGGTATGGCTCTGGAATGGATGACATCTGGGAAATAAGAAGCTTATTAACCAATAAGCCACGAAAATTTATAAAGCCGGGTGAATACAAATTTGACATTTATCAAATCATGAGAAACAATCCGCTTAAAAATGTATTGAATGCAGGGATGCGGGTTGAAAAAGTTAATAATCGTTAAATTTTAAATTTTTCCTCATTTTTCTTAAATTATCTCTATCGTTTCAAAACTATTAATTAATTTAGCCGTACTGTATCTATCTTAGATAGAAAACATATTTTTACAAAAAATTTTAAATCAAAATATCTGAACGTGAAAAGAATTATTATTGTTTTGACAGTTATATGTGGAATTGGATTTAACGCTCAAGCTCAAATAGATGGTAATTTCCACCAAGGTGAATTTGGCGTATCTCTTGGATTAGCCAATTATTTTGGTGATTTAAATACACGTAGCGGTTTAAACGAACCTAAGCCATCAGCTGGCATATTTTTTAGAAAACAATTTGGCAATTATGTAGGCATGCGCGTTTCAGCTAGATATGCTCAGCTTGGTTATAGCGATAAATACAGCAAAAACGATTATCAAAAATTAAGAAACCTTAATTTTAAATCAGATATTTTTGAATTTGTTGTTCAAGGAGATTTTAATTTCTTTACCTACAATCCAAAAGACCTGAATTATCTTTTCACACCTTACGTTACTTTAGGTTTGGGTGTATTTAGTTATAATCCTTACACATTTACCGATGCAGGAGAAAAAACGTATTTAAGTCCACTTTTAACCGAAGGACAAAATACCCAATACAGCACAATGGCTTTATGTGTTCCTTTTGGAGTTGGTATCAAATATTCTATCAGTCCAAAAACAAACCTAACGTTTGAAGTGGTTCACCGTTTTACCACTACCGATTATTTGGATGACGTAAGCACACAATTTGCCGGACTTTACTTACCTGATGGTAGCAAAAATCCTAATTTCTGGGAGCCTGATCCAAACAACCAAAGTGCTTTTATTTTAAGCGCTGCTGGACAATTACAAGATCGTTCAGAAGGTCAGATTTTAGGAACCAAAGGTCGTCAACGTGGATGGAGCAAACAAAAAGATCAATACATCATGGCTGAAATTGGTCTTTCGTTCAACATCAGTACCTATCGTTGTCCTACAGCTTATTAATTTCAACATTTTATTTCCTACATCTTGGAAGCACAAAGAAATCGCCAGTTAAGATTTTCACGATTGTGTGCCCCTGAATTTTCGAATTTTTTATCCATAACCTCCGGCTTCAAAATGTTGTTATTGACCAAATCTCGCTTGGCCTCAAATAAATAGTCTTGCATTATTACAGCATTCATCCATTGATGTTGTGGCGGCTCAAATCCAATTTTATCTTTTCGCCAAACAATGTCATCAGGCAATTTACCTTGCATCGTTTTTCTTAAAATGTATTTTGTAAAACCATCATGAATTTTTAAACTTGAAGGCAAACTGAACACATACGAAACAAGCTGATGTTTCAAAAATGGAAGTCTAACTTCACAACCATGTGCCATCGCATTTCTATCCGAAAAGCGGAGCAATTCCTCCAATCCCATTTTCATGGTATTAAAATGCAAAATGTCATTCAACGATTTGACAATTGGCTTCTCATTAAAGTTTGAGTGATCATTATATGCTAGAAAGTCATTTGTGAAATATGCCTTTGCACGGCTTATTTTATCAGCACGAATGCTTAACGCTTTTGCAGCTCGACTTGGGAATAATGCTGCCAAATAATTATTTATGCCAAAATGAAAAGCAGGAAAATGATTTTCTAATTTGTTTTTCTGAGTAAAAAACGAACCGAAATTTTTATTCCGAATCTCCTCCATTAAATACCATTGCGCATATTTTAAATAACCACCAAACACCTCATCAGCGCCTTGTCCATCCATAAGCACCTTGATGTTATTTTCTTTCGCCAGTTGATACACTTTGTATTGTGCAAAAATGCTACTCGATTGAAATGGCTCTTCTTGATGATACATTAATTTTTCAAAATCATCCACCAAATCCTTTTCATTTGGTGTAGTGGAAAAGTTCTTTACCTGATAATGATTAACTGCTTTTTTTACAAAAGATGATTCATCTTTTTCAAATCCAGGAAAAACGGCAGAAAATGTTTTTACATGGGGTTGATGTTTGGTTACATAATGCAGCAAGGTTGTACTATCCAAACCTCCGCTCAAACTCATGCCAACAGGCATATCGCTTCTCAATCGTTTAGTTACAGAATCATGTATGAGTTCGTCTAATTTTTTGATTACATTTTCCTCTGTATCGTTTTTAATATTATTTTTTTTCAAATTCCAGTAGGGCGTAATTTGTAGCCCTTGATTATTTATTTTTAAAACATGTGCTGGCAGCAATGAATAAATATTTTCGTAAAATGTTTGCGATTTATCGTGCGAGTTTTGAACATTTCCGGTGATCAAATAATTCGACAACATTTTATTGCTCAATTTTTTTTCAATACCAATTGCCCAAAGCGCTTTCATTTCACTGGCAAAAACAAAACGTTCATTTAGGTTGATATAAAAAAAAGGTTTTTCACCAAATCGGTCACGAGCAGCAAATAAAGTTTGGGTCGTTTCGTTCCAAATGGCAAATGAAAACATGCCATCAAAATGTTGCACACAATCCTCTTGATAATAATCATAAGCGGCTAAAATCACTTCGGTATCGCTTTTGGTTTTAAAAGAGTAACCCAATTGTTGCAAACCTTGTTTTAACTCGATATAATTATACATTTCGCCATTAAATACAATGCTGTATTTACCTAAATAATGCATAGGTTGAGCGGCGTCATCAGAAAGATCAATAATGGACAATCTACGGTGAGCAAATCCAACGTTATTTTGTGGACCTATCCATTCGCCAGAGCCATCCGGACCACGATGTATAAGCGCATCCGACATTAATTTCAATTGTACTAAATTAATATCAGCGCTATGATGAGATAAGATGCCTGAAATACCACACATGTTGTAAATATCAAACTAAACTAAAGCATAACCAAATAATTGAAATTTGATTTCAAAAACCCCATTTATTTTGTGGTTGACTTTGCAATAGAAATGGGTAAAACCAGTTTGGTATTTTCCCAATACATGTTCATGTTAAAATTTTGAGGATTTGTTTTTTCAAAAAATAGTGTGAATGGTTCAACGGTTTGTGCCGTTAATTCAGGTGCGACTTCTACACGAATTACATCCTTTGTACTGTCGTATAAAAAAGCGCCCCAAGTGTCTATATCTTTATTTAAAATGATGGTCCATTTATTTTGATTGGGCAGCGCGTACAACGAATATCTTCCTTTCTTTACTTTCATTTTATTGATTAAAACATCCTTAAAAAATTCGATTTCTGTAGCTTCATTTGCGCCCAAACGCCAAACTTTTCCGTATTCAATCAATGCACCGAATATCTTTCTGCCACTCATGTTTGGCCTACTATAAATTATCCTTGCGATTAATGGATCTATCGTTTTTTTCTGTGCTTTTACCGCTGGATAATTTTCGGGATAATAACTCATATCGAGCTGCGATTGATCAATTGGTGGGATTTTATCTTGAGCCCGTAATTGTTTATTCAAACAAATCAAAGATGTAATCAAAATCAATAAATGCTTCATTTTTTTTGATGCAAATATAAAATCTATCCTTCTGAAGTGATTTTATATTTTCTCAACATGGGTTTATATCTTTATGACATGTTACACATCACCACCATTCAAACCGAATTATTTTGGGAAGATAGAATAGCTAACCTCAATATGTTTGAAGAGAAAATAAAAAACATTTCTGCAAAAAAAGAAATCGTCATTCTACCTGAAATGTTTACATCTGGATTTTCGATGAACGCAGAATCATTGGCAGAAAAAATGGACGGATTTACCGTACAATGGATGAAAAGAATTTGCAGGGAAAATAAAATCATTTTAACGGGCAGCATTATTATTGAAGAAGAAAATAAATTTTACAACCGACTGATTTGGATGCTCCCAAATGAAACGTTTGGTTATTATGATAAACGACATTTGTTTGGATATGCAGGAGAAGACAAACATTTTTCGGCGGGCAACAATCGATTAATTACTTCAGTTAATGGCTGGAAAATAAATTTGCAAATTTGTTACGATTTAAGATTTCCGGTTTGGGCGCGTCAACAAAATGCTTCAGAATATGATGTATTGGTTTATGTTGCCAATTGGCCCGAACGCAGAATTCACGCTTGGAAATCTCTACTCACCGCAAGAGCAATCGAAAATCAATGTTATGTAATTGGCGTAAACCGCATTGGCAATGATGGAAAAGGCAATGCACATTCGGGTGATTCCATGATTATTGATCCGCTTGGCATGCCGCTATACCATAAACATAATGAAGCAGATATTTTTTCAATTGCATTGGATAAAGAAAGTTTGAATGATATCCGTGCAACTTTACCATTTCTAAAAGACAAAGACGATTTTATTTTTCAAGACTTTGCATAATTAAAGATTGAGCTACACGCATTTTTTTATCGTAACTTTTTATCAACGCATCATAAGAAGTTGGCACATAAATATCTGGAGGAATGCCCAAACCGAAGTTGGTCGTTTTATGATTGTATTGCACTACTTTAAACAATGGCATACGAAGTCTAAGTTTGGTATTGGGCAACACTAAATCTTGTATTAAAACGCCTCCATTTCCATACCAACCACCGCCGGTTTCTTCACCTAGCAACCTAATCCCAGATTGGCCTTTTACGGCATTTGCAAATAAAGTAGAGGCGGAAAATGTTGGTCCACTTATCAACACATACACTTTACCGTTATAATGATTTCTATTTTTAGGTAGGAGTATTTGATTTTCATATTGATTATCGTGATAAAATCCATTTTGCTTTCTTTTTGACATAAAACTTAAACCCAAACTTGTAATTGTTCCCATTTTAAAATGATGCGTAAACGGTTTCAAACTTTTTGCTTTTGAATAAATAGAATCTGCTACAAGAACAGGCGTTCTCGAAATATATTTTATCAACAGATTAGAATTAAAAATGTAACCGCCACCATTGTTGCGCAAATCAATGATGAGGTTGTTGATATTTTTTCGCTTCAATGTTTTAAAGGATTTTCTAAAAAAGAATCGTAACCCGCCATTAGAAAAAGTGTTCAATTGCATTATTGCAAATTTCCCTGAACTGTCGATTTTCAATGAACGGTATTGTTCATTTCGTTTTAATTTGATAGAATCCTTTGCGAGCTTTTGCTTTGGTGTTAAAATTGTTTTTGTTGAATCAGATTTTGGTTCAAACAGTTTTAAAATTGTCGATTTTTTTGTTCCTAATGAATCCAAATATTCGACATTGTATGTTCTACTCAATCCAAAAATATTTCGGTGTAATGCTGGAAAATTGTTGCTAATGCGGATATAGTTCACATTGTGTGCATACCCATCTTCAGGCAAGTACATCAACATTTTGTTGATGATTTTATTTGCAGGAATTTTGTTTATGGATTTTATTATGGTGCCTCTTTTAAAAATACGATCTGTGGTGTCAAGATTTGCAATTACGGCCATTGTATCATTCCAATATTTTAAGTACAAGGGAAAAGAAGCGAATACTTTGTTTTTTGCCCATTTTTCGTAATGCTCACTTAATCGTATGCTCGTATGTCCGCAATGAATTTGATGAACAATCGGCGCCATAATTTTCCAATTGAAATCTTGTTCCGTCATGCTGTCTTTTAGGTATTTATACCCGGCGTTAAAATACATATCCATGCTATCTTTTGGCAAGTACCAATAAAGGTTCGGGTGAATTTTTTCCAACACATTTCTTACCAATGTAAAATCTTGTTGCAGTTGATTTTTATCAAATTTTTTCTGAGGATTGTAATTATTGTAGGTTGAGGTACAACTGCAGTTATAAATAAGAATCAAGCATAAAGTAAAAAAACGAAATCGCATTATGCAAGATAAATTAAAAAGAGGTTTCAGAAGTTTTTGAGATTTGAGGGGGTTTTGAAGTTTGCGAGGTTGTAGGGGTTGAAAATCTTCAACCTAAACTTGAACCCATTGAACAAATTGAACCTCTGAAACAATTCTCTACGAGAATTATTTTTTAACACTAAGGCACGAAGACTCGAAGGCACGAAGTTTTTATGTAAAATAAAGAAGCTAATAATTGGAAAATACTTCCAACTTATTGAACTTATTGAACCCATTGAACCTTTTGAACAATTCTATAATGTCCCAAACAGAAAACACTTCCAACCTTTAAACCATTAAACCAGCAAAGCGAATTAAACCCTTTTCCATCAAGCGAAAAACAAAATGAGAATGAAGTAGAAAGTATCAACTCCATAGTCGCTCTCGTACTCATTTTCGTGCTTACTTCCTCACCCCCCTCCCCCCATACCCCGGATTTAAAATAATATTGTCTAAAACTGTTTTGATTTGTTCGTCTTTTTTTTGAATGCTGCCGATCAACGCATAAATCCATTCGGGTTCCATCACAAATTTTTTATCTTGTTCTGTTGATGCATAATTTTTATTTACTACTTCTTGAGGGTCTGTAAATAACTGCTCTACTTCAATGTCTAATACAATCGCAATATCTTCCAACTGACTTAACGTAATATCCGTTAAATCATTTTCGAGGTTACTAACCGCAGCCTCCGACATGCGTAAGCCATGGGCCAAATCCTTTTGTTTCATTTCTTTCATACTTCTCCATTTTCTGATGTTAGCACCAATTTTAATTCTTTCATATCCTCCGGCATTGTTTTTCTTTTTCATAAGTATTTTTTTGATGAATTAATTTTTGTAAAAATAAATGAACAACAAATTTTTATTACGCTTTTATAATCAGCTTTTAGTCAGAAAAACACATTCGTTTGATGAGGTTTTTCACCAATTTTCACTGCTTAATAAATATACCTTTAAACTGAATTTAATTAAGTGAAATTTTTTTTCTAACTGGATTTTGATTTTCAATTTTACTGCATCAACGGCCATTGAGCGGGTAAGCCGAAAACCGGATTCAGAGTAGGCAAAAAAATTAAAACATGAAAAAACTATTATTTTTTTTAATGATTCTTTGTGTACAAAATTTGAATGCACAAACACAAAAAAACAGAGAAGGTCTTGATGATGGAACAGATAATTGTCCGCCTGGTACCTGCTCTGCATTTTATATCAATGTTGAAATTTTCAACTTTCACAAACGCAGAACCGGTTGTGAAGAAGGTTTCGGATTTTGTGGGCGTTTATCAGCAGGCATTTCTTGTGTCCCATGTATGGGTAAGTCTGTTATTGAAAATGGAAAAATTACTGTGTTTGGGAAATTAAATAACCAATCCATTGAATTGCATTTTACACAAGATATTCAACACGAAAAAGGATTTGAAAACACCGACTTTACCGATTTTGAAATAGAAGACAACATGTTAAGTTTGATGAGTGCTGATGGAAAAACTATTTTAGTTCCTGGTGGCAATTATCCAGTTAAACAAATTGATAACGAATACGTTGTTGAAATACCAATCAAATAAAAATCTACAAAGGCAATATCCATAAGGGTATTGCCTTTTTTAATTTACAGTAAAATAAATAAAAAATGAAACCGATTTTCACCACTTCAATTATTTTCCTTGCCTTTACTTTTATGAGTTGTAAATGGTATGTGATTCATCAATATAAAATGAACAACTCATTTTCATTTAAGCAAAAAGCTGATTTTATTCAATACATCAACAAGAAGAAATTATTTAAAATAAATCAAGTGCTATTTATAGATAAAGCATCATACACCAAATTTTTCAACGAAAAACTTACTGACGACAGTACGTTATTTTATGTTGGTACATATTTAAATGACAGTACAATGGTAAAACGAAGCAAATTTCTAAATGAAAATATTTCCTGCTCAGGAAGAATTGAAAATGAAATAAAGCAAAACCTGAATAAAAATAATTTTAGCGTCGATGATTTAAAACAAGTTTCTAATTTATCCAACTATACGTTAAGATATCTTTCAAACAATGAAATTTTTGACATAAATGCAGATAAAAAGTTGAGTAAGATATTTATAACGTACACTTATCGCTATGGAAAATGGTACGATAATTTATATAAAGAAATCAACGACTTACAACAATTAAACAATCAAAATACAAATGTGTATCTAGTTTGTTTGGACCCCATTTCAACGCTACCATAATGAAGACCATTGCCATTATTTGTTCCTTTTGGATATTGTGTTTTGAATGTAAAAGTCAAGGATATTTTAGAAAAAACTGGTTAATGATTTCCAATGATCAACTGGTGATCAATAATTATGTGCCATTAAAAATTGATGGTGTAGCATTGAATAATTATTTCATCAATAAAAATACATACACGTATTTGTTGTTGATTGGAGATGAAGTTGGACGAAATCATCAATTGATTTATCAAACCAATTTCATTGGCGCATTGGAATACATTGGATTAAGCACCTATTTATACAATCGTTTTAAATGCGAAGAAAACCCATTTTGGAAATTCAATGCGTGCATCAATCAAACAGATAAAACAATGCTTAATTCCATTTTTATTGATGAAATTATTGATTGTATTTTAATGCGAATAAATGATTGCGAATGACATTATTTATTGTAATGATTCCAACCTTGAGCAACGAGTGGATGTTTGTTTCCACCTCTGGTTAAAAGATGCATGCCTTCTGTTTCTTCAGTCATGTAACCAATGATAGAAATTGAAGGATTTATTTTTATTTTTTCAAAATCTGCTTGGGAAACGGTAAACAACAATTCGTAATCCTCTCCACCGCTTAACGCACATGCCGTTGGATCTAATTGTAGTTTATACGCAAATTCTTTTGCTTCATCGTTGAAAGGAAATTTATCTTCATACAAAACGCAGCCTGTTTTGCTTTTGTTGCAAATGTGCATTACGTCGCTACTTAGCCCATCGCTTATATCAATCATACTGGTTGGAATAATTTCAGATTCCGCAAAATATTCTACAATGTCTTTGCGTGCTTCTGGTTTTAATAATCTACCAACGATATGTGCTTGTCCTTCTAAATCAGGCTGAGCGCCCGTTTCAGCGAAAATCTTTTTTTCTCTTTCTAATAATGTTAATCCCAAAAACGCACTGCCCAATTCACCACTCACACAAATCAAATCATTTACGTTTGCGGTATTTCTTTTTACAAAACTATCAGGTACAACTTCCCCAATGGCAGTTACACTAATGATAAATCCTTTTTGCGATGAGCTTGTATCTCCACCAATCAAATCCACATTGTATTTTTCACAAGCTGCATAAACGCCTGCATAAAATTCATCCAATGCTTCTACACTATAACGATTACTAAAGCCAATGCTGATTAATATTTGCGTTGGAGTGGCATTCATGGCATAAATATCACTCAGGTTTACCACTACAGATTTGTAGCCCAAATGTTTCAATGGTGTGTACGACAAATCAAAATGAATGCCTTCAATCAACATATCTGTACTTACAACCGTTTGACGACCAAAATGATCAATCACCGCAGCGTCATCGCCAACACCCAAAAGAGTTGACGCATTTTTAAAACTAATGTTTTGGGTGAGATGTTCTATCAATCCAAATTCTCCTAAAGAAGCAATTTCTGTACGTTCGTTCATTATAAAATTAGTTTGTATTAAATTTTTCCTTGCACCACCATTAACAACTCATCATGTATTTTACCATTGGTCGCTAAAATATGCGGTTGATACGGCGAATAATAATTCCCTTCGAAATCGGTAACTTTTCCGCCGGCTTCTTCTACCAATAAAAACCCTGCAGCGCTATCCCAAGCTTGTAAACTATGTTCGTAAAATCCATCAAATCTTCCGGCAGCAACCCAACACAAATCGATAGCCGCACTGCCCAATCTTCTTACTGGAATTCCCTGGCGAATTAATTTTTCAAACACTTGTATTGGACCATTTGGCGAATCTAAATATGTATACGGAAACCCTGTAACCAAACAACTTTTTATTACTGTTGACTTTTCGCTTACGTGGATTTTTTTATCATTTAAATATGAACCCATACCTTTTTGTGCAAAAAACAATTCATTCATAAATGGGTTGTAAACTGCACCTAAAATCATTTGGCCTTCTTTTTCTACGCCGATGCTCACACAACAAAGCGGAATACCATTGGCAAAATTCACCGTTCCATCAATCGGGTCAATGATCCACTTGATTGTGCTATCCGTTTTTATTTCTCCGGTTTCCTCGCTTAAAATAAAATGATCTGGATGTGCTTGTTGAATAACTTCAATAATCGCTTTTTCAGCAGCATGATCTGCCTCTGTTACAAGGTTATTGATGCCTTCTTTGTTGGTAATTTTAAAATCTCCATTAAAATAATGCTGCAATTGCGCTGCCCCCGCCTGAACGGCATTTAGTAAAGTATTTTTTAACATGCGGCAAAGATAATGAAATGATGGGGGAAAGTGGGTTAAGTCGCTGGGCTGGTTTAAGGGTTTAAGGGTTTAATGGTTGGAGGAGTTTTCGATTTGAGAAGCTCGGACTTTGGTAAAAGGTTTAAGTCGCTTTGCTGGTATAACGGTTTAATGTTTGGAGAAATTTTCCATTTGAGATACTCGGTCTGTGGAAGGATTTTTTTACGAATAAATAGGGGTAAAATGTGGACTATATTTTTACTAAAATATTTTTGAAAAGCGGGATGATTTTATGGGCAATCGTTGTAATCTGCTCTCATTTGATCAAGAGTAGGCTTTGTAGATCCGTATTGATTTATAATTACGTTTTTACATCCTCTGGGAATATCTTTTGAAGCATTTCCTCCGGGGGCTTTGAGACAATCGCAAAGTGTGGGAATTATTTTATCATATACAATATCTTCTTTTTGATTATTAATCAACTTCATTTCTTCGCCATCAGTATTTAATGACCAACTACTCATGGTTTTATTAAATAAAGGAACAACCCACTTTATTTTCAACCCATTAGTTTCTTTGTTAAATAGGTATGTTCCATTCGAATACAATCCGTTTATTTTTACCCAAGTTGGATATCCGTTTACATTTTTTGAAGCATACATCTGAATCGTACAAGAATTATTTTTTTTTACTGCGTCATAATCAATATTCATTTCCCCTCTAACTCCATCTTGCTCATAACGAAACAAGCCTAATATTTGGTTGTTTATTTGAGCAGAGCAAATGTTTGAATAAAGTAGTAATCATAAAAAAAATAAAACAACTTCTGATTTTTTCATTACTGTAAATACATGTATTTATTGTTCTATAAAATCAATATAATTGACCATCACAAGTGTATAAAACTAGATGCGAATCTCCTGTTTCTTCACCTATTGCTTTTATCATTATACCTTTGTTACTAGCACCAGTAACACTTACTGTACTTACTCCTTCTCTATAATTTTTTAAACAATACAAACCTACAGATTCTTCCCAATCACTTGGGAGCATTGATTCAAAATTGGTACCCTTTTCATATTTGTTTCCACACATTGTAATATATACTTTTTGTGTTTTTACTGTTGTGGTAGCTTTTTTTGAAACAGGCTTTTTTGTTTGTGCAAAAGAAGCTAATGAAAAGGAAAGTAAAATAAATGTAAGTGATGTTATTTTTTTCATTTTTGAATAGTTTTTATTTGGTTAAATTTATTTTGTGAATATTTGACTCTTATTAATTCTTTAAATCAGTATAATTTGCAACTCTTTTATTCTATTCTGAACTTTCTTAGGTTCCGAATTACTACTAATGTTTAAGTCTTTCCTCGCTGTTTGTTTTGATATATTGCTTTTTTCTAAAAGAATGTGTTCTAACTTTTGAAATTCATTGATGTCTAAATAAGACATTAATAATTCTTTTTGAAGTTTTATTATTTTATTTTTTCTTTGATTCGGTGTATAACCAAAAACTATAGATACAATTAAACTAACTAATATTCCAGCAGATCCAAAAATTATTGAGGCAATAATGCTTGAGTCCATTTTCTGTTAGTTTAATTTTTAAAAACTCGATTTATAATTAATTTATTTACTCCAAATTACTTCATCAACTTTACCGTCATCCTTCATTACTCTCAATAATTTTGTCTTATCACGATTTATAAAAAAATAATTTGTTTCAAGTACTCCAACTTGTGCATCAACTTTATATACTTTGTTTATGCTTCCGCTGACAATATAGCCTTCAGGAAAATCATCCTTTGTTGCGGGATTGTCATTAACTACTGGTACCCATTTTAATCCTAATATTGTGTAAAAGCTCCCATAAAATCTCCCATCTTGATGCCTAAACTCCCAAGAGTCTGGAGTTATAGTCGCTGTTCTATTATTTCCGTCTCGAGAACTGTGCCAAATGCCATAAAATACTTTGGGATTTAAAGTAATTTTGATAGCATAAGAATTAGATTTCGTAGTATCGTCAGCAGCAATTGCACGAATAGTAATCTCTGATGCTTTTTCGTTAGCATCAATAACCAATTTACCATCTTTAGAAATAGTAGTCCCTTGACTTACAGGCTCAACAATTTGCCAATTTATTGTTGTATCTGGAGTTCCCTCTTTTTTTATTGTTGCTTTAAATTGAGATGTATCACCTTTATACATTGAAGTAACAGAGGGATCTATTGTAACTGAGTTTATTTTTGAACAAGAAAATAATGTTACTGATAATAATGAAATAGAAATTATTTTTTTCATTTTGATTTGTTTTTAGTTTTTATTTTATTTGATTAATTCTTTATACAACGGACAGATAGACCAAAAGATTTTTTTTGGTCTATAGAAAAAAATGTTCTCTCACTTAACTCGTAATATGTGGCAAAGTAATTAATATCTGAACGTTCTGAACGACTCCAGAAATAAGCTTGCAGACCCCAGCCTTCTCTATATGAACCGGAAAACTCATAATCAAAACGACCACCACTAGGTTTTGCTGTAAATCCAGTTTCATTGCTTCCTCTTTGGCATAACCAATCACTTTTCAAAAAAAGAACTTCACATTCTTTATCATTTTTCCTAAGAAAATTACTGAGTGAATCCAAATTCTTTATCGTAGGAACAGACCAACCATCGGGAGCCAAGCCTCTTGCATCATTAACTGCATACCAGTTATATAATTTTCCAAACTTTGAATTATTCTCTGATTTATTTTCATAATAACACCAAGCAGGTTGTTCATTTTTTCCAGCATCCATCCAATCTACATCACTTTTTGCTTCAGGAATTGTATCTCCATTCCGAAAAGTAACAACATCAAGATTTTTAGTCATCCAAATTTGCTCACCAATCTTTACTTCATTTTGTGCAAAAAGGTTACCATAAATAAAAATTAAAAAAAGCAGTGTAAATTTTATTCTTTTCATTTTTTGGATAATTTTAAATAGCGTTTATTTCATCCAATTTTTGTTCCACAACTATCTCATTTTTATAATAGTCTTTTACATCACTTTCAACACTCATTCTCAAAGAATTATTGTCATGAAAAGTTGCTTCACCTTTTGCATTTACGGTATATTCAGAAATAAAATATCCTTGTAAATCGCTTGGTATGCTTGAAAGTAAAGATTGGTTTTCTTTCTTTTCTTTTATGATGTAAA
>VFKL01000025.1 GCA_009885535.1 Chitinophagaceae bacterium
CCATAAGCAATACATCTGGCATTTTTATGGAAATTTTATGCATCATATCTTTTCCATCTTCTGCTTCCCAAAGCATTTTTAAATCCAGTTTATCAGAAAGTGCCATTTTAATGCCATCTCTGAAAATTTTGTGGTCGTCTGCTATTGCAATTTTTATTTGATTTTCTGATGACATTAGTTAATATAAATTTTGTGTAATAAAAAAGTAGAACAAAATAGTTTGGCTTGAAATTAAGCAAATGTCAAATAATTTCAACATTATCATTCATTGGTTTGGTCTATTCAGCTAAAGATTTCCACATCAATTTCCACAAATTATGCAAACTCCACAAATAAGTTCGTAAATATACCCAAAATATTATCGTAAAATTACTATGATTAATTCGTATATTTACCTAAGTTTTTACATCGTAATGTAGGGCTAAAAATCATAAAACTCAATACGGCATTGGTTTTTAGTATAACGTAGAAATACGTTGTCAAATCTAACCATTGGCTTGGAAAATATAAAAAGTGAAGTTTATGGAGCAATTATTTATAAACCACAAAAAAAATTTATTATGCACGTTTGGATTCTTCATTTAATTCAATTACTGTTTTTTTAGTTATAACTAAATTTTGATAATGCTATTCAGTTAACTATTTTTGATTAAATAACAAATTAAACCTGGAAGCATTATCTACTATAACTGGACTTACAGAGCTAATACCTTTAATATTTTGTATTCTATTTTTAAAAAAAATTAATACGAAATCTTTAAAGGTTTTTTTTATATATGCTGTTTTTCAAGCAATTTTTGTATTGCTATGTTTTTATTTTATAGCCTTCTCAAAATCGTATACAAACTATATCTTAACATTAAGATTCCATGTACTATTTGAATATGTTTTAATTACATCTTTTTTATATTTTTCTTTTATTAACTCCAAAATGAAAATTTTATTGGTTTTGTTATTGCCGATATACATTCTTTACTATACTTATGATTATTTTAAAAACGGTAGTATTACATTTGGAAACATCCCTACTATTATTGAATTCTTGATTTTTATATTTTTTATAATCATCTTGTTTTATGAGAGTATGCAAGAAAATTCTGAAGTTGTGCTATACAAAAGAATCAATTTTTGGGTATGTGTCGGCTTTTTATTTTATACATCTGGAAATTTCTTTTACATTCTTTTAGTAGAAAAATTTTTTGATGCCCAAATGTCAATCAAAAACCAATTGATTTTGATTTATTCCATAGTCACCATAATCAAGAATATTATTTTTTCTTTATCATTTTTGATTAAAGAAACGCCACAAATAACAAATAATTCCATATCTTACGTGCCGGATTTGGACCTCGAACCCACAAGATCAAACACAAATTAACCTATGTATTTATTAGAGGCAGATCCATCGGGTATTTCTAAGCTAATGTTTATCGGTACATTAGGCATGCTAACTTTAGCTGTGGGCATCATTGTGTTTGTAATTTTCCATCAACGTAAAGTGATTCGTTTCCAAATGGAAATGAAGAAAATGGAGAATGACAAACAACAAATTCTATTGAATGCATCCATTAGATTTCAGGAAGAAGAAAGACAACGTATTGCAGCCGATTTGCATGATGATGCAGGTCCGCTTTTAGCCACCGCTCGTTTATACCTTAACGAAAATTTAGTTAACCAAGAAAAAGCGCAACAACTTCAAAGCATTATCAGTGCAAAACAAATTATAGACGATGCCATTCTTTTAATTAGAAATATCAGCCATAGTTTAATGCCTCCAACGTTGAAAAATTTTGGATTGGAAAGTGCTACTACCGATTTGTTTCAAAAAATAAATGGCAGTGGGGTTATTAATGCTAGTGCGCGCTTTCATGATTATCGCGATCGTTTAAAAGTTGAGCAAGAATTGCTGGTGTTTAGAGTGGTTCAGGAATTGGTTAATAATGTACTCAAACACAGTAACGCTGCATTTATTCACCTTACCCAAAATTGTAGCGGCAACAATTTATACCTACGTATTCATCATGATGGTAAAGGCATTGTTCAAGCCGAATTTGATAAACTCAATCAATCTACTCAAGGCTTGGGATTGAAAAATATTGCCAGCAGGGTAAATGTTTTAAATGGTAAAATCTTTTTTGAAATCGACCCCAGTCAAACCTATTTCAAAATCACGTTAGAAATCCCTAAAATCCCAATCGTTTAATTTCAATTTCATCTTACTATTATTTCGTCTTGTAATTTGTAAACTTGTTGTTACATTTACAATACTGTATGACAGAAAACAATCAAATAAAAGTAGCCATAGTTGATGATCATAAACTCTTTAGAAAAGGGGTTGTACTATCCATGCGCCAATATGTAAATATTAAATTTATCATGGAAGCGGATGACGGAGAAGAGCTTTTGGAAAAATTGAAAACAGAAAAACCGGATGTGATTTTGTGTGATTTAAAAATGCCCAAAAAAGATGGGATAGACACCACCAAACAAATTACAAAACTCTACCCCGAAATACGTGTAATTATCTTAACGATGTATGAAGACGATCGTTTTGTGGGTCATTTGATGGATTGTGGTGCTGCAGGTTATTTGTTGAAAAATACGGATCCCACTGAAATAAAAAAAGCCATTTACGATGTTGTAAAAACCGGCTTTTATCTAAATCCGTTTGTAAATAAAGTACTCATCAAGAAAAACTATTCCAAACAAAAATTCAATCCCAATTTAAATTCAGAAACCGTATTGAGTGATCGTGAAAAAGAAGTGCTTACTTTAGTTTGTATGGAATTCACCGCTGCCGAAATATCACTGAAAATGGATATAAGCGCTCGAACTGTTGAAGCCATTAAAGATAGATTAATGGAAAGATTTGGCGTAAAAAACTCTGTTGGCTTGGTTTTCTATGCGATGAAAAATCAATTGATAGATTGAGGGGATGTTTGGTAGCCCCCTCAATCCCCCAAGGGGGAAGTTGAATATTGGAAAGTACAGATATTTAGTACCAAGTGAAAACTGTCCAATGTGTTTGATGTCGGAACGAAATGCTATCTAATATCCAGTATCTAGAATCTTTTTTTTATTGTTGGTGCCAACCTATTGAACTCATTGAACCTCATAAACCTCTTCAACCTCACAAACCTCATAAACCTCACAAACCTCATAAACCTCACAAACCTCTTAAACCTCATAAACCTCTTCCTCCCCTAAAACAACCCAAACAACGTAGCATCTACTTTAGAAATAATTTCTCCAAAATGTTCTTCATTTTCTGCAAATTTGTTATTGTCTGCATCAATGATTAATAAAGCACCTTCTTTATAATTTTCTATCCAATTGTTGTATAAATCGTTTAATTTTCTCAAATAATCTAACCTGATATTTTCTTCATACTCTCTGCCTCTTTTTTGAATTTGTCCAACCAAAGTAGGTACAGAAGCTTTTAAATAAATTAAAAGATCTGGAGGTTTTACCATCTTTTTTAAAGTCTGAAAAAACTGAAAATAATTATCAAAATCTCTTTTGCCCATCAAGCCCATGTCGTGCAAATTAGGTGCAAAAATTTGAGCATCTTCAAAAATGGTTCTGTCTTGGATTACCGTTTCAGTGCCACTTTGTATTTCCAATAGTTGATTTAATCTGCTATTTAAAAAGTAAATCTGAAGGTTGAAACTCCACCTTGGCATGTCTTCATAAAAATCATTTAAGTATGGATTTTGATCTACATCTTCAAATTGAGGAATCCATTTGTAATGTTTACTCAACATTTCAGTAAGTGTGGTTTTTCCTACGCCAATATTGCCCGCTATGGCAATATGTTTTGGCTTTTTTAACTTGGCCATAATTGGAATTATAATTTACATGGTTACGAAAGTATTGAATAAAAATTCATAACAATCGGTTTTTATTTAATTGAATTAAAAATAATTTAGTCCCATAGCATTTCTCACCAAATCCATGGTTTTTCTTGCACTTTCTCTTGCTTTTTGTGCGCCCTTTTCCATCACTTCAACTAAATAGGCATCATTGGCAAGAATATCATTTGTTTTTTCACGAATGGGAGAAATAAAATTAATCATATCCTCTGCCAATTGTTTTTTCAAATCGCCATATCTGATGGTGCAATTATTGAAATCAGATTCAAATTTTTCTATCACTTCAGTAGCACAAACCAATTTCATTAATGAAAAAATATTTTCAATATAATCTGGTTTTTTTGAATTCATTTCTGTAGGCCCACCATCGGTTAACGCTTTCATCACTTTCTTTTTTATGGTGTCATTATCATCAGCAAAATAAAGTGTGGACATATTGTTTTCGCTTTTGCTCATTTTGCCAGAACCATCTAATCCCGGCACTTTTATCAATTCCTGATTATAATTGAATGCCCTTGGTTCAGGAAAAATTTCACCGTAACGATGGTTGAAACGTACTACAAAATTTCGAGCCATTTCCAAATGTTGTTCTTGATCTTTTCCTACGGGAACATGACTAGCACGATGCATGATAATATCTGCCGTTTGTAAAACTGGATAGGTAAGTAAACCTGCATTAATATTTTCTGGGTGTTGTCTGGCTTTATCTTTAAATGTTACTGTTTTTTCGAGCTCGCCTTTATATGCCAGCATATTGAGATACAGATATAATTCACCTGTTTCATAAATATGACTTTGGCAATAAAAGGTAGCTTTATTGGGGTCTAATCCACAAGCAATATTTTCTGCAAGAACCCTTCTTACATTTCCTTTTAGTTCGGCAGTTTCGGGATGTGTGGTTAATGAATGCAAATCGGCAACCATGAAATAACATTCGAATTCATCTTGCATTTTCACATAGTTTCTGATGGCACCAAAATAATTTCCAAGATGCACCATACCTGTTGGCCTTATGCCACTCATAACAATATTTGAAGGAATAATTGCAGTCATTTTATTCTAAAATTTACAAAAACGAAGATAACGATTGTAGTTTTATAATAGAATTACTATTGAATAATTCAAAAATAAATATCAGGATTTCTATCATTCAAAAACAATACTTTTGTTTTATGGAAATAAACATGGCCACTATAGATAAACTTAGCGCATTGTCTAAACTGGAATTCGGTGAACAAGAGAAATTAAATCTTCAAATTGAATTACAGAAAATGTTGGATTTTGTAAAAAAATTAAATGAAGTAGATACGGAAGGCGTTGAACCTCTAATGCATATTTCCAATCAATATGATGTATTTAGAAAAGATGAAATTGCTGGTGATTTTTCTGTAAAACAAGCTTTAAATAACGCCAATAACAAAAACGGACAATTTTTTTTAGTTCCAAAAGTGATTAACAAATAACAATTATGGATTCAATTCTTCATTTAGAAAATATTTTAAAGAGTTATTTTTTAGGAAAGCAGGAGTTGCCTGTTTTGAAAGGTATTTCAATGGACATTTTGCGAAATGAGTATGTGGCGTTAATGGGTCCAAGTGGTTCGGGAAAATCTACATTGATGAATATTCTGGGTTGTTTGGATTCGCCAACGGGTGGAAAATATGTGTTGAATGGAAAAGATGTAAGCAGAATGCACGATGATGAACTGGCTGCGGTGCGCAACAAAGAAATCGGGTTTGTGTTTCAACAATTTAATTTACTTCCTAGATTATCTGCAGCTGAAAATGTGGCCTTGCCATTGGTATATAGTGGCGTTTCAAAAAAAGAAAGAACAGACCGTGCGCATGCCGTTTTAACTAAAGTAAGATTAGAAGATAGGATGCATCATAAACCCAATGAATTAAGTGGTGGTCAGTGTCAGCGTGTAGCCATTGCCAGGGCACTGATTAATAACCCTTCAATAATTTTGGCAGATGAGCCAACTGGAAATCTTGATTCAAAGACCTCTCATGAAATAATGGAAATATTGGGCAAAATTCATAATGATGGTAACACGGTGGTGTTGGTTACGCACGAAGAAGACATCTCTCATTTTGCCCATCGGGTGATCCGTTTAAAAGATGGATTGATTGAAACAGACAGAATAAATTCAAGCCCTTCAGTGATTTTATAAAATCTTTAAACTATTTCAGTTACTTTTTGTTTGAAATAAAAAAAAATAAATGTCATTAAAAATTTATACTAAAACGGGTGATTCAGGAACAACCAGTTTAATTGGTGGAACAAAGGTTCCTAAAAGTCATATTAGAATTGAAAGTTATGGTACGGTAGATGAGTTGAATTCGTTTATAGGATTGGCTAATGATTTGATACAACATGAACATAGCAATTTAATGTTAAAAGAAATACAGGATCGATTATTTACAATAGGTTCATCATTGGCATGTGATCCAGAAAAAGAGCCGCTAATGAAAATACCAGATCTGAAAGAAACAGATGTGTTGCTTTTGGAATCAGAGATAGATGTGATGAATATGGAATTACCACCTATGAAGTCGTTTATATTACCAGGCGGACATCAAGCGATTTCTACATTACATGTGTGTAGATGTGTTTGTAGAAGAGCAGAACGAATTTGTGTATTCATGCAAGAGGAAAAAATATTTGTAGATGCGTTGGTGATAAAATACCTGAACAGGTTAAGTGATTATTTATTTGTTTTATCTAGGTATATTGGTCATTTACTTTCGGCTCCGGAAGTACCTTGGAAAGCCAGAATCAGCTAGAAAAAAAATGATTTTAATTAAAATTGATAATTTCTTTTTCAAGTAGACAATATTTTATACATTTGCCACCCTTCAAATAAGGAGGCCGGGGTAGCTCAGCTGGTTAGAGCACAGGATTCATAACCCTGAGGTCGGCAGTTCAAGTCTGCTCCCCGGTACTAAAAGTCAGAACGAAAATGAGCGCGAGAGCGATTATTAAGTTCTGACTTTTTTCTTCATTCACTTTCTGTTTCTCGCTTTTATTCAAAAAATCACTATCGTTA
>VFKL01000004.1 GCA_009885535.1 Chitinophagaceae bacterium
AACATCATATAAGCTCCATAGGAGCGACCTGTTCATAAAATAAAACTAACATCATATAAGCTCCATAGGAGCGACCTGTTTATGCCTAACACCTACTCACAGATATACATCCAAATAGTGTTTGTTGTAAAACGCAGACAAAACCTGATTAGCAAACAACACAGGGAAGAATTACATAAATTCATAACAGGAATTGTGACAAACCGAGGACAAAAAATGCTTGCTGTTTTTGCTATGCCCGATCATGTTCATTTGTTAGTAGGTTTACAACCTAATGTTTCCGTTTCAGATTTAGCAAGAGATATAAAAGCAGGTTCGTCCAAATTTATAAATGATAGCAATTGGATAAATGTAAAATTTAATTGGCAAGAAGGATTCGGAGCTTTTTCGTATGCTAAAAGCCAAATAGACAATGTAATTAAATATATTTTAAATCAAGAAGAGCACCATAGAAAAAAAACTTTTAAAAAAGAATATCTTCAATATCTTCAAAAACTTGAAATTGAATATGATGAAAGATATTTGTTTGAATGGATTGAATGATACAGGTCGCACCTACGGAGCTTTAAAAAATAATTTTACAAATTTTCCTACAAACATAATGCTCCCATGGAGCTAAAAAAAGAAATGAAAATAGATTTATAAAAAATGTACGTCTAAGCTAAATTTTGGATTAAATATTTTTTATTCTAAAAACTGCTCAATCTTTGATCTTTTTTTCTATCCTTTTTATAACGATTTAAAAAAGTTAAAAAAAGCCCCTTTGTGGCGACCTGTTTCTAACAACAAAAATAGCAATCATATAAGCCCCTTTGTGGCGACCTGTTTCTAACAACAAAAATAGTAATCATATAAGCCCCAGCGGGGCGACCTGTTTCTAACAACAAAAATAGCAATCATATAAGCCCCAGCGGGGCGACCTGTTTGTACAAAAAATGCCGATTGAATATCCATAAATTGATTAAGATATCCAATCGGCAAAATCACAATCAAAAAAAACGATCAAAAACTGGTTTAAATTTACTTATCTTCTCTTAGCAAGGTTACTTTATAAAAACCTATGATTCTACGCTACAAATCCTAACTCTTCTCCAACAACTCCACACTTCTATTAATAAATGAAGTAAGGTTATTTCCTGTAAGTAACCCTTGCGATAATAATGCCAAATCAGCTAAATTTTTGGTCAGCTTCTCTTGCTTATCCGAATCAGTTTCTGCTAATATGGTTCTGAAAATTGGATGATTACCATTGATGGTTAAATTTACTTCATCAGGCATATTTGCATACCAAGCGCCCATTCCACCTCCAGTTGAAGCCATATCTTTCATTCTTCTCATTAGCTCTGGGCGTGTAGCCGTTACCGGTACCATGTTTGGAGATAGTCCTTTTACTTCCACATTTATTTGCAATCCATCCATTGGCTTGTTGAACAAGTTGGTGATTTTTTCTGTTTCCTCTTTACTCAAAACACTGTCAGAAGTTTCTGATTTATCTATTAAATTATCAGCTATATCTGAATCAACGCGCACAAATAAAGTATCCGCCCATTTCAATTCCATATTATTTATAAATGCGGCGTCAACTATGGTTTCCATTTTTACGGTTACATAACCCTTTGCAATAGCTTGTTGAATAAATACATCTTGCTGTACCGGATTGGTGGTATATAAAACAACTTGCTTTCCTTCTTTGTTTTTTTGCAATGTTTCGGTTGCGATTTTATACTCATCAAACGTGTAAAACTTACCCACTGTATCTTCCATAATGAAAAACTTATTGGCTTTTTCCAAAAATTTATCATCAGTCATCATGCCATACTTTACAAACAATCCCAAACTCTCCCATTTTTCTTCGAATGCTTTTCTGTCTGAATTGTAAATCTCTTCGAGCTTATCCCCTACTTTTTTAGTAATGTGTGCATTGATTTTTTTTACGTTTGGATCACCTTGCAAATAACTCCTACTTACATTTAATGGAATATCTGGGCTATCAATTATACCATGCAACAACATCAAAAATTCAGGTACAATATCTTTCACTTCATCAGTTACAAAAACCTGATTTGAATACAATTGAATTTTATCCTTTTGAATTTCGTAGCTCTGTTTGATTTTTGGAAAGTATAAAATACCCGTTAAATTAAAAGGATAATCTACGTTCAAATGAATCCAAAATAATGGCGTTTCACCGAATGGATACAACTCTTTATAAAAATTTTGATAATCTTCTGCGGTTAATTCAGATGGTTTTTTTGTCCAAGCTGGAACCGGATTGTTGATTTGTTTATCTTCAAAAAAGATGGGAACAGGTAAAAATTTACAGAACTTCTGTAACACCGTTTCGATTCTTTGTGCTTCCAAAAACTCCATGCTTTCCTCGTTCAAATGCATTACAATTGAAGTACCACGTTCTACTTTTTCTGTTTCTTCTAAAATAAATTCTGGACTGCCATCACATTCCCATCTTACAGCTGGTGCATCTTTAAAGCTTTTTGTAAATACTTCTACTTTACTGCTTACCATAAATGAGCTATAAAAACCTAAACCGAAATGCCCAATGATACTGGCTTCGTTTTGACCTTTATATTTTTCCAAAAATTCTTCAGCACCACTAAAGGCTACTTGATTTAAATACTTGTCCACCTCTTCTTCTGTCATTCCAATTCCTGTATCTGAAATGGTTAAGGTCTTTTTTTCTTGGTCTATTTTAATATCTATTCTTAATTCGCCCAATTCGCCTTTCATTTCTCCTATCGATGAAAGCGTTTTAATTTTTTGAGAGGCATCTACCGCATTACTAACAAGTTCTCTGATAAAAATATCATGTTCGCTGTATAAAAACTTTTTAATAATGGGGAAAATGTTTTCCGTTTGTACCCGAATACTTCCTTTTTGCATAATAATATTTTTTTCTTTTTCTTTTGTTTATCAAATAAAATACCATGTGTTGTTTTATGTCAGCTTGACACAAAAAAGGGCTCCGTATGACAGAACCCTTTAAAATTAAATATCAATTTCTTATTGAACCATAATGGCTTTGTGAATTTTAAAGAAAGGATTAAACACTTCTAAAGTATAGTTACCAATAGGTAATTTTGCTGGGAATATAAATCGATCATCAATAAAATCAACTTGAACAATCATATCTTTTTGATATACCAATTGCCCGATTGAATTAAATAATCTCAAAGCATAATGGCCAGGTTTAATGCCACTCAAGCTGTAATGTATTTCCGAACCTCTTGAAGCTGGAATATCATACACAATCAATCCAGCAGGAATTCCTTTGGTGATAAACAATTTCTGTTCTCCATAAACAATAGCCGTTGCATTTTTTGCATACGCTCTGTAATAATACGCTGTATTTTGAATTAAGCCATTTAACACACTTGAAAATGCAGTGTTTAATAAATTATTCGAAATTACTTTTATTCCAAAACCAGGGATAAATCCATTTATACCACTAAACTCAATACCATATTCGGTAATTGCAGAACAACCCTCAACAGGAATTGCGCCATGAAGCACAGCTGAATTACTTGTGATATTCGTACTATC
>VFKL01000188.1 GCA_009885535.1 Chitinophagaceae bacterium
AAACTAATATTCTGTACATACATTCTTCGCTTCCGTAAAAAACTTCATCGCTTCCCAGCCGCCTTCTCTGCCTACGCCACTGTTTTTAATGCCGCCAAATGGGGTACGTAAATCTCTTTCCAACCAACAGTTTATCCATACAATACCCGATTCTATTTTTGATGCGACCAAATTGGCTTTTGAAATATCTTGCGTCCAAATGGTTGCAGCCAGACCATAATCCGTTGCGTTAGCGAGTTCAAGTGCTTCTTCAATGGTATTAAAAGGTTGTAAGGTTACCACGGGACCAAAAATCTCTTCTTGATTTGTTCTGCAATTGGGGCCAAGGTTTTCAATTACAGTTGGTGCAATGAAATATCCGTTTTCGCACCTGCCTTCAATTTTAACAGCATGACCACCACATAATATTTTTCCGCCTTCTTGTTTTGCCAACTCAATGCATTGCAACACTTTTTCAAAATGTACTTTACTCACCAATGCGCCTTGTTTTGAAGTTTCTAAAAGTGGATCGCCATTGTTTAGTTTTTCAACCCAAGGGATAAAATCAGTTTTGAATTTTTCATAAACACTAGCTTCAATTAAAATTCGACTACCACACAAACAAATTTGTCCTTGATTGCCAAATGAAGAGCGAATGGTATTGAACAACATTTTTTTCCAATCGCAATCTGCAAAAATGATGTTGGGATTTTTGCCGCCAAGTTCTAAGGATAATTTTTTAAACATAGGTGCGGCAATTGAAGCGATTTTTTCACCAGCTTTTGTACTTCCTGTAAACGAAATTGCTTTTATTTGAGGATGCTTTACAATGGCCTCACCACAAGAAGGGCCATCTCCATGTAAGATATTTAATACGCCATTGGGCAATCCTGCTTCTTTACAAATTTTACCCAAAAGATAGGCTGTAACCGGCGTTACTTCGGATGGTTTGGCGATAACACAATTTCCTGCAGCCAATGCGGGTGCTATTTTCCAAGTAAATAAGTATAAAGGTAAATTCCATGGAGAAATACAACCTACAATGCCGATAGGCTGACGAAGGGTATAATTAATGGAATGATTTTGCTGCGAATGACTTTCGGATGCAAATTGCATGGCTGCGGTAGCAAAAAATCGAAAGTTAGAAGAAGCTCGGGGAATGTCTACTTGATTGCTTAACCATAACGGTTTCCCATTGTCATTGGTTTCGGCTAAAGTCAAGGTTTCCAAGTTTTCTTCAATCAATTCTGCTATGCGATTAAGAATACGGAATCTTTTTTCTGAGCTGGAACTAGACCAATCTGGAAATGCTTTTTTTGCAGCAATTACAGCCGCTTCAACATCTTCAGCAGTGCTATTTGGAATTTTTCCAACCATTAATCCTGTAGCGGGATTGATATTATCTAGAAATTCGTTTTTAAGTGGCGGAAAAAAATCGCCGTCAATAAAATTTTCTAAATGATAAGGGATATCCAATTGCATGCGTTAAAGGTAAATAAATAAGTTTTTATGTAAGAAATGTTTGTTAGAATTTTGGATTTAAAAGCAAATTATAAGGATAAAAAAAATTATCTTTCCGTTCTAAAAAACAAAATATATGGCCATATTAGCTCCTTTCAATTTAAAAAAATGGATAGATGAACATCGTCATTTATTAAAACCTCCAGTTGGAAATCATTGCATATATAAAGACGCAGAAAATTTTATTGTTATGGTGGTTGGTGGCCCCAATTCGCGTAAAGATTATCATTACAATGAAAGTGAAGAATTATACTATCAGCTAGAAGGAGATATTGTGGTGAAAATAATTGACAATGGCGAACCAAAAGATATTCATATTCATGAAGGCGACATCTTTTTATTGCCACCAAAAACGCCGCATTCACCTCAACGTGGCGAAAACACCATTGGGTTGGTAATCGAAAAAGTAAGGGCAACAGAAGAAGATGGGTTTCTATGGTATTGCGAAAAATGTGGCAACAAACTTTACGAAGATCATTTAAATGTATCAGACATAGTAACGCAACTACCTCCGGTGATGGAAGGGTTTTATTCAGATGAACATAAACGTACTTGTAATAAATGCGGATCGGTGATGGCACCGCCGGTAAGGAAGGGATAATTTAGTTGTTTGGTGTTTGGCGTTTGGTGTTGCATCAACAAAAATTTAATCATATTGGACTCCGGATACTAGATGCTGGATTGTAGTTCGTTCCAACGCCAAACGCCAAACACCAAACACCAAACGCCAAACGCCAAACACCAAACGTTTAACACCAAACGCCAAACGAGCGAAGCGACCAAACGCCAAACATTATTTTTATGAAAATCGACATCCACACACATATCATGCCCGACAAAATGCCCAATTGGGTGAAGAAGTTTGGCTATGGAGAGTTTATACATCTTGAACACCGCAATTGCAAAGCTTGTATGATGAAGGGCGATAAATTGTTTAGGGAAGTTGAAGACAATTGTTTTGAAGCCAAGGTTCGTTTAAAGGAAATGGAAGATACGAATGTAGATATACAAGTGCTTTCAACCATTCCGGTGTTGTTTAATTATTGGGCAAAGCCAGATGATGGGTTGGAAACTTCTCGTTTTTTTAATGATCATATTTGCGAAACGGTTGTGCAACATCCGAATCATTTTATTGGGATAGGCACGGTGCCATTGCAAGATGTGGATTTTGCGATAAAAGAAATGGAGCGCTGTGTACAAGAATTGAAAATGCCTGGTTTGGAAATAGGCAGCAATATCAATGGCAAAAATCTGGGGGATGAAATATTCTTTCCGTTTTATAAAAGAGCGGAAGAACTAGGATGTGCATTATTTATACATCCTTGGGAAATGATGGGGGAGCAGCAGATGCAAAAATATTGGTTGCCTTGGCTGGTTGGGATGCCGGCCGAAACATCAAGGGCAATTTGTTCGATGATATTTGGTGGTGTGCTTGAAAAATTTCCAAAGCTTAGGTTGGCATTTGCGCATGGAGGCGGTTCGTTTCCTTTAACCATTGGAAGAATTGAACATGGATTTAATGTACGTCCTGATTTGGTTGCCATAGACAATCCCATCAATCCAAGAGATTATATTGGTAAATTTTGGATTGATAGCTTGGTACATGATAATAAAGCCATGGAATTTTTGCTTGATGTAATGGGCGAAGATTTTATTTGTATGGGCAGCGATTATCCATTTCCGCTAGGAGAACATAGACCAGGTGCGTTAATTGAAAGTATGGAATTGTCTAAAGAGTTAAAGGATAAATTGTTGTTTAAAAATGCGATGGATTGGTTGAGCCCCCTTCCAAAGTAACGTTCAAAAGGTTCAATGAGTTCAAAAGGTTCAATAAGTTAGCGTATTCTTAGTTTCATGATATTTCATGTAGGTTCAAAAGGTTAAGTAGCCAAAATCGGAATTCACTTACCAACCTCAAAAAATGATGATTATACACAACCCCAGCGGGGTGATATCCTACTAAAAAGATGATGCTGACAAATTATAGCCCCAGCGGGGCGACATAAAAAAAAGACCCCATCCCCAACCCTTCCCCAAAAGGAGAAGGGAGCTTGAGCTTCGACGAAATATTAGCATCTTTCTTTTATAAAAACTTCGTGCCTTTGTGCCTTCGTGTTTCAAAAAAACACAAAAAAGGTTCAATAAGCCCAAATCGGAAAATACTTCCAACCTTTTGAACTCATTGAACCTTTTGAACATATTGAACCTACCTAACCTCTAAAACATCATAAACCTCACAAACCTCTAAAACCTTTCAAACCTTTCGTAAGGGTTGAAAATGTTCAACCCCTCCTAAAACTTCACGGCACGTATGGTCTTCACCTCATCACCCAACCTCACTTCCACCATATAAACACCGGATTTTAATTCGTTGCCGATGGCGATAACTTGGTTGGTGTTGGCTTGGAATGATTTCATCATGCGGCCTTGAATGTCGATTACTTTTACGATGGCGTTTGTGGTTGATAATCCTGAAACTTTACTGTTTTTTATTAATAATTTAAATGCATTGGCGGTAGGGTTTGGATATAAACTTACCTCAAATGAATTGTTGTTTGTACTGGTAATTGGCTGACTCATTTTTGTACCAATGGCACAACCGGTATGTGTAAGCGCTTGTGTACGAGCAGCGCTTTGTGTGCCACATCTGCTTTGACCTTTTACCGAAATAATACCACCGGTATAACCTGTATTGAAGCGAATAGTGATGCTCGAGCTATCAGCAGATGCGGAAGTAATGGTTGTATTGTTGGGTTTTGTCCAGCGGAAAACAGTAGCTGTTGCTTGAGCTGTTGTAGGTGCAGATACCAACAAGGCGGTATATGTAACGCTGCTGTTGATGCACGCGTTGTAACTATTGGTGCTAGAGCCGATGCTTAAAGGTGTTGGAGGAAGGTATTGTAAAATTCCGGTAGAAGCAGTAGTTCCAACTACACCACATGCGCTTACGCCTTTGCAAGTTAAATTACCACCGGCAAAGCCTGTATTGAAACTAACGGTGATGCTTGAACTATCTGAAGTAGCCGAAGTAATGGTGGTGTTTACAGGTTTTGTCCATCTGTAACTGGCAATGCGCACTTGTGTTGTTGTAGGTGTACTTGAAATTGCAGTAAAGGTTTTTGTAGATCCGATACATACTACAAAATCGCCACCAACCGTAGTAATGCCCGCAACGGTAGTAGGCGTGGTGCTCGAACTCATGATAACCGTTTTAGCCGCACTAATTGAACAAGGCGTAACAGATTTTACCGAAAGCGTATCTTTTACAAAACAAGAAGCAAACGTAACAATAACAGCCGTATCGTTTACACCAGCTGTGTTGATGTGTGTGATGGTTGCATTGGTGCCTCTGTTTAAAAACCAATTGTATGAAGTAGCGTACAACACTTTTTTGATGCGGTAAATTTGAGAAACGCTACCTGTAACATTGGTAAACGCTGCAATAGATGTAGGTGTAAATTGATTTTGAATGGCTGTAGGGGCGGCAGCTATTCTTTTGTACACCGTAACAGATTTTAATGCCGAAGAAATATTGCATTTACTCACCGATTTTACCGTGATGGCACCAGACACAAACGAAGATCTAAACCTTACAAAAATAGACGTATCGCCTTGACCCGATAATAATGTAGCACCAGCAGGGACCGTCCAAACATAAGAAGCAGCATTGGCAATTTTATTGATTTTATAATTAACTGGAATGCTGGCAGTATCTCCCCCAATGGATGCACATACATCTACAGCACCAAAAATGGTGGTTGGCGACAATGAAGTGATATTGGCAACCGTAATTTTTACCGTATCCTTACACGTATTGATGCCGTTGCTAACGGTAGCGATATAAGAAATAGTGGCGGATGGGGTTACGGTGATGGATGGAGTGGTGGCAGTTGTTGACCAGAGGTAGGAGATACCTGAGTAGAGTTGTTGAACTTCTGTTGTTGATAATGATCTATTCCAAATGGAAACATCATCAAAAAAGCCAGAAAATCTATATAATCCTCCAAAACTACCACCTGCACTACCGCCACCATCTGAATATTGTATTGGATAGTTTAAGTATGTGCTCCCTGAACCTAAGTTTACTCCATTAACGTAAATAGTTATTATTTGCCCTTGATAAGATACATAAATGTGCTTCCAATTGCTATCAATTGCTGGA
>VFKL01000101.1 GCA_009885535.1 Chitinophagaceae bacterium
AAATCGCTTCGCTGGATTAAGGGTTTAATGGTTTAAGGTGAATGTATGGACGCTTTAAGTGTATTGTACTTTTGGGGATGCGAGATACTAAATCGTTTAAATCGCTTCGCTGGATTAAGGGTTTAATGGTTTAAGGTGAATGTATGGACGCTTTAAGTGTATTGTAATTTTGGGGATGCGAGATACTAAATCGTTTAAATCGCTTCGCTGGATTAAGGGTTTAATGGTTTAAGGGGAATGTATGTACACTTTGAGTGTATTGTAATTTTGGGGATTAGATTTACCGGACACTAGATGCTAAAACTGAACGAGTCATTCCATTAATAAGCATTTTTGATTTACAAAAAACTTCGTGCCTTTGCGTCTTCGTGCCTTCGTGTTTCACCCCCTTCACCTTTCGGGGGAAGGGTTGGGGATGGGGGCTTCCAACACCAAACGCCAAACAACAAACAACAAACCACAAATGAATTACAAAGCTTCATTCGATAATTTAACCAAAAACGTTACCATTGGTGTAACCATATTATTTGCCTTCATATTCTTACTTCCAATCATCATTATTAAAGACGGTTCAGATAATCAAAACGCGATATACACTAGAGTTGCGATGCTTTTATTCTATTTTATTACTTACGGATTTAGCACAAAATCGTATCAACTTACACCAGAAGAAGTAATCATTCGCAGGCTTTTGGGGAACGTAAAAATTAAAAGAAGTGAAATATTATCCATAGAAATTATTGAAAAAGAGCAAATGGGTTGGATAATCCGAACATTTGGCGTTGGTGGTTTGTTTGGGTATTGGGGGAAATTTTCCAGTTCAAAATTGGGCAGCATGACATGGTACGCTACTAGAAAAAACAGAATCATTTTAATTAAAACCATAAATAATAAAAGATTTGTGATTACTCCCGATGAAATGGAGCAATTTGTTTCCGATTTCAATTCATCTACAATTTCATAATGCTCCCCTATTAATTTCTTATTTAAAAAACGATTCCCAATTTCGATTTACTCGTTTTATCGTTGGACTAACTATTTATAATTTATTACCTTTACTTTTTATTTTTTAAATCAATGTCTGATTCTAGATTAGACGCTTTATTTCAATGATTCATAATTTCAACGCAGGACCTTCTATTCTTCCAAAAACGGTATTTCAACAAGCTTCGGAAGCTGTTATTAATTTTAATAATTCTGGTTTGTCCATTCTCGAATTGGGACATCGTACACCAGCTTTTACAGCAGTTATGGAAGAAGCAAGATCGCTGGTGAAAGAATTGATGCATTTGAATGACGATTACGAGGTTTTATTTTTACATGGCGGTGCATCCACACAATTTATGCAAGTACCGATGAATTTGCTAGACCATAAAGACACTGTAGCTTACGCAGACACAGGTGTTTGGAGCAGTAAAGCCATTAAAGAAGCCAAACTGTTTGGGAAAGTTGAAATCGCTTGTTCTTCAAAAGACAAAAACTATTCATATATCCCGAATGATTTTGCCATTCCAAATGATTCGAAATATTTTCACATTACCACCAATAATACCATTTACGGTACGCAATGGCAAACGATTCCAAAAACCAGCAATGTACTTGTCGCAGACATGAGTAGCGATATCTTTAGTCGTGAATTAAATTTTAATGACTTCGGATTAATTTATGCGGGAGCACAAAAAAATATGGGACCAGCCGGTGTAAATTTAGTGGTGGTCAACTCCAACATATTGGGCAAAGTAAAACACCCTATTCCTACTATGATGGATTATAGAAACCATATCGCAGAAGGTAGCATGTTAAATACACCGCCGGTTTTTGCAGTTTATGTTTGTATGTTAACACTTAGATGGCTCAAAGCATTGGGCGGCGTAAAAGAAATTGAAAAATTAAACATAGAAAAAGCAGCTCTACTATATAACGAAATCGACAGAAATGAAATCTTCGAAACATCCGTAAATCCAGCAGATAGAAGCAAAATGAATGTTTGTTTTGCCACAAAAAACAAAGCGCATGAACAGCTTTTTTTAGATTATACGGCTTCAAATGGCATTATTGGTATTCAAGGCCATCGACTTTCTGGAGCATTTAGGGCATCTTTATATAATGCCTTACCTTTAAGCAGTGTAGAAGTTCTCGTTGACCTCATGAAAAATTTTGAACAATCCATTGTTTAAAACTTTGGCTAATAATATTAAATAACCTATCTTAATAACCCTATTTTTGTTTTAATTTAAAAATAAATGATAACGATATCTCCATTTAAGGCGTTAAGGCCAGAAGCTCAATTGGCTAAACAAGTTGCATCTCGTCCGTATGATGTATTAAATAGCAAAGAAGCAAAAATAGAAGCGCAAGGAAACCACTCTTCTTTTTTGCATATTACCAAAAGCGAAATTGATTTACCTGAATCTGTAGATATTCACGCTCAAGAAGTTTACGATAAAGCCAAAGAAAACCTAACCGCATTTATAAGTAGAAATATTTTATTCAGAGAAAGCAAACCTTGTTATTATATCTATCGTTTGATTATGAACGGAAAAAGTCAAACCGGTTTGGTATGTGGCAGTTCGGTAGATGATTATGAAAACGATTTGATTAAAAAGCATGAGTTCACGCGCCCAGAAAAAGAATTGGATCGCATCAACCATATTAAAACTACAGGAGCTCAAACTGGAAATGTATTTTTAGCCTACCGCAATGTTGATGAGGTAGATGCTGTAATACAAAAATGGACATCAGAAAAAAACCCGCAATACGATTTTGTAGCCGATGATGAAATTCAGCATAGTATTTGGATTGTAAATGATGACAATACCATTGAAAAAATTACGGAACTTTTTAAAACAAAAGTACCATGCACATATATTGCAGACGGACATCATCGTGCGGCTTCTGCAGCAAAAGTGCGTGCAACATTAGGCGGTAAAGCAACACCTGAATCCAACTACTTTTTAACCACATTATTTCCTTCAAATCAATTGATGATCATGGATTATAACCGTGTGGTAAAAGATTTAGGAGATTTAAATGAGGAATCATTTTTACAAAAACTACATGAACATTTTTTAGTAGAAAAAGTAAATTCAGCTTATCGTCCAGAAGAATTACACAATTTTGGACTATACATCAACAAAGCTTGGTACAAATTAACTTCATTACTAGGCACTTACACCGAAGATCCAATTGGCGTTTTGGATGTAACTATTTTACAAAATAATATACTAGATCCATTGCTACATATTAAAGATCAACGAACGGATACACGTATTGATTTTGTAGGTGGGATTCGTGGACTAGACGCTTTGGAAAAAAGTGTAGATAGTGGCGAAATGGCGTTGGCGATTAGCTTATACCCTGTAAGTATTCAGCAATTGTTTGATATTGCAGACAGTGGAAAAGTGATGCCTCCAAAAAGTACTTGGTTTGAACCAAAACTAAGAGATGGCTTGTTGACGCATTTAATTGTAAGTTAGTTTCTAAAAATTGATTCAATTTCAAATATCAGATTTATCAGGTATTGAAGTTGAATTCAACAATACGTAATCAACATAAACCAACATGAAGAAATTCATTTTTATCCTTTTAATTTCAATGGCACAAAACGGGTATGCACAAGATGCAAAACGCCTGCATGAAATGGGTAAAAATTATATGATAGACGGTGATTATTCTAATGCCGAATCTCTTTTAAACGACGCATATAATCTAGATACCAATAACATCATTTTCGTAAAAGATTTAGCCCTTTGTTTATACTTCGAAAAGGAGTATAAAAGAGGCATCAAGCTCTTGTCTAACAAAATAGATGCAGGAATGGCTGATGACCAAACGTTTCAAATAGCCGGAACTATTTATAGGGCAAACCAACAACTTATAGAAGCCGAAAATTTATACTTAAAAGCCATAAAGAAATTTCCAGGAAATGGCGCCTTTTACAATGAAATTGGAGAACTATTAAGTAGTCAAAAAAATAATCAGTGTATTGATTTTTGGGAAAGGGGAATTGAACTCGATCCAATATATGCCCGTAACTATTTTAATGCGTGTAAATATTACGAAAATACTGAGTTGATTTGGAGCATCATTTATGGCGAAACTTATGTAAACCTCGATCCGTTAAATCAAAAAACACCTGAAATAAAAGACATTTTACTCAATAATTATAAAGCCTATTTCGCCGATTTATTAAACGAAAAATACATCAAAGAGAAAAATAAATTCATACAAAAAGTACTTTCAAAACTTTCAAAACAATTTGATATCGTTGCTGAAAAAGGCATTACAACGGCTACTTTAACCATGATAAGAACTAAATTTATTTTAGAATGGTTTAAAGATAAACCTGAAAAATATCCTTTTAAATTATTTGACATGCATTTGAAATTATTGCGTGAAGGAATGTTTGAATCTTATAATCAATGGATATTTGGTTCTGCAGAAAACTTATCCGCTTTTCAAGGTTGGACACAATTGCATAGCCAAGAATATTTTGAATTCATGCAGTATTTCAAGACCAATTCTTTCAAACCGGTCAAGGATGAATTTTATCATTAATACACTATTTTTATTTACTACAATATTCTATTGTCATAAATTATTGAGCCATGAATGAAAATTCCAGACTATTTGATTTTTTGTACGAGCAACAAGCCAATTTTCCTAAAAAAGATATGTTGGCAGGAAAAGAAAACGGCAAATGGATTTTACATTCTACGGATTCGGTTATAAGCAATACACAAAAAATTGGGGCGGGTTTGCTAAAAATGGGATTGAGTGGACTTGATATGCAACCCGAAAACCAGGATAAAATTGCTATAATTTCTAGAAATAGACCTGAGTGGTTGATGCTTGATTTAGCCACACAACAAATAGGTGTTTTAATTTGCCCCATCTACCCTACTACCAATACCAACGAAATTGAATTTATTTTTAACGAAGCGCAAATAAAATATGCTTTCGTAAGTGATGCCGACATTCTTGAAAAAGTAAACAGCATAAAATCAAATGTGCCCTCGCTTATTGATGTATATAGTTTTGATGATGAGCCGGGAGCTAAATATTGGAAAGACATTTGGATTGTGCCAGACTTAGAAACAACCAATCGATTAGAAAAAATTAAATCATCTATAAAGCCAGCAGATTGTGTAACCATCATTTATACATCTGGTACCACCGGAGTGCCCAAAGGCGTAATGTTAAGCCATCACAGTTTGGTGATGAATGTTTTAAATTCTACCAAAAGTTTTCCATTTCCAATAATGCCCAACGAAAGAGCGCTGAGCTTTCTTCCTTTGAATCACATCTTCGAAAGAATGGCTTCCTATATTTATATTTCAACAGGGATTTCCATTTATTACGCCGAAAATTTAGATACTATTGGCGAAAATTTAAAAGAAGTACAACCCTTATTATTTTCTACAGTCCCAAGATTGCTCGAAAAAGTATTTGATAAAATAATGGCAAAAGGTGCCGAATTAAAAGGTGTAAAAAGAAAATTATTTTATTGGGCTGTTGGATTAGCAGAAAAATTCGACAACATAAATAAAGGCAGTTTGAGTTATCGAGTTCAATTGGCGATAGCTAATGTGTTGATTTTTAAAAAATGGCGTTTGGCTTTAGGTGGAAATATAAAATACATTATTACTGGTGGCGCCGCTTGTCAGGTAAAATTGTTGCGCATTTTTACAGCAGCCAAAATTCCTGTATTTGAGGGTTATGGTCCAACAGAGAATTGTCCTGTTATTAGCGTGAATTGTAATAAGAAAGGCGGTACAAAATTTGGAACAGTGGGTTTGGTTATTGATGGCCAAGAAGTTAAAATAGAAAGTGATGGTGAAATTTGTGTAAAGGGACCAAGTATAATGATGGGTTATTACAAACATCCTGAATGGACTGCAGAAGTAGTAAAAGATGGCTGGTTACATACAGGAGATATTGGCATTTTTGAAGATGGTAAATATTTGAAAATTACAGATCGAAAAAAAGAGATGTTTAAAACCAGTGGCGGAAAATACGTGGCGCCTCAAGTAATTGAAAACAAGCTAAAAGAATCACCATTTGTAGAGCAGTTAATGGTTTTGGGTGATAACGAAAAATTTGTATCTGCTTTAATTGTTCCCTCTTTTTCAAACTTAAAAACATGGATGATGAATCAATCCATTGTGTTTAAAAGCAACGAAGCCGCAATTCAACATCCTGAAGTAGTAACATTTTACAACTCAATCATTGAAAGTTATAATACTTTTTTTAATCATGTAGAACAGGTGAAAAAGATAAAACTTTTATCTGAAGAATGGAGCGTAATTACTGGGGAGATGACACCAAAGTTGAGTATAAAGCGAAAAGTGATTTTTGAAAAATATCAACAAGAAATACAAATGATATATAAATAAAAAAGCCGACATAAGTCGACTCTTTAATGATGGTTTGGTTTGTTCATGGTTTTCAAGTTAGAAAATTCAAATTTAAAAACGAACTTAAGAAAATTTTTGTAAAAATCAGCATTTTATACACTCATTTTATTGTAGAAATTATACTACAATAAAAACACGACTATTGTAATAACTCATTCATTATATTCAAAAATAACAACGAATATTTTAATTATTAAAAGTTTAAACATTGAAGCGTATTGTTGAAATTTCGGCAGTAAACAAATGGTTTTAATAAAAATTAAATCCAAAAAATAGCCTATCCATAAATTTCCAAATGAATGTCTTTTTTATCGTATCCCAATTCAATTAATCTTGATTTTGCTTCGTCGATCATATTCTTCCAACCACATAAATAAAATTGTGCATCAGGTTTTGATTTACAGAGTCTTTCATAAATAGCATGCACATACCCCTTTTCTCCTTCCCAATCATCTCTAGACAAAGTTGGATGGAAGTAAAAATCCTTGAAATCATTTTCTAACTTTTTCATTTCTTCAAAATACAAGAGATTGTTTTTTGTTCTTGTACCAAAAATTAGATGTATTTTTTTGTGTGGTAGATTATTTTGAAAGATAAAATTTACCATACTCCGAAATGGCGCAATGCCAGTACCCGTGCAAATTAGAAAAAGTTCTTTCTCTAGATTTTGAGGGATTGTAAATACCCCCTGTGGACCTCTTAATGTAATTTCACTTCCAACATTAATCTCATTAAATAAATATGGCGTTCCAGTTCCAGAAGGATTAAGCACAATCAGCAGTTCAAAAACATTTGTATCATCAGGCCAAGATGCAATGGAATAGCTTCTCCATCTTTTATTTGATTTTTCATGAATCGGCAAATCCAAGGTTACAAATTGGCCGGGTAAAAAATCAAATTTATCTAATGATGGAACTTGTATCCAAAATCTTTTGGTGTCATTTGTTTCGTCTTCAATTTTGATCACTGTTCCTATTATCCAAGGTTGTAAAGCCATAATTTTTATTTTGAGTAAGTTACATCAACTAGAATTAATATAAAACTTTCTCTTAGAGGCTTATCTTTGCGCTATTAATTTTTTGGGTGAATGAATTTGGATGTGTTGTTGAACTTTTATAAAAATGATCCCCGCTGTTTTCAAATAGCGAACAGAACCACTTTGTCTGAACCCCAGCATTTACTACTAACCGGTTTAGAAGGAAGCACACTAGAGTTCATTGTTGCTGCTTTACATAGCAATGAATATTTATCTCAAACCAATCATTTAATTATTTTACGCGATGCTGAAGAAGCTGCGTATTTTCACAATACTATTGAGAATATCACCAATGCCCTAGATATTTTTTACTTCCCTTCTTCATTTAAAAATAAAAAAAACTATCAGCTGCTCAACAGCAGCCATGTAATGTTGCGTACTGAAGCACTCACAAAAATAGCATCAGGCGGAAATAAAAAAATATTAATTACTTATCCCGAAGCTATTTTCGAAAAAGTGGTTTTATCAAAATCATTATCCGATAATATCATTAGCATCAAACAAGCAGATGAGTTGGATGTAAATGCGATGCTCCAAAAATTTGTTGACCATGGATTTGTGCGTACTGATTTTGTGTACGAGCCCGGTCAATTTGCAGTACGTGGTGGAATTTTAGACATTTATTCTTTTGGAAACGAAAAGCCCTATCGTATAGAATTATTTGGAAACGAAGTAGATAGCATCCGTATTTTTGATCCGGAAACACAGTTGAGCGAACGCAAACTTTTGCAGGTAAATATTATTCCTAATGTGGAAACACAATTTGAAACCGGTGAGAAAGTTTCATTAATAGAATTTCTTCCCGAGCAAACCATAATTTGGATTAGAGATTGGACTTATATTAAAGACAAACTTGAATTAGAAGAAGAATATCTTTCAATTTTCTTATCGCATGTAAAAACACAAACGAATAAAGACGAAGTCAAAGATGAACTTGCAGAAATCAATTTTAAAACAAATATAGATGCCAATGAATTTATCAATTTAGCTTCTTTTGAAAAAGAAATTTCAAAAAAGCACTTGATAGAAGTTGGAAAAAAAGCAGTTTTTGAACACAATAAAAAAGCAGCTGAGCAAATCCATTTCGCATCAAAGCCACAACCCGCATTCAACAGACAGTTTGATTTGTTGATTAAAAATTTGCAGGAGTATGAGAAGCAGAAATATAATATTTTCATTTTTGCGGAGAATCCAAAACAGTTAGAAAGACTACACATCATCTTTACAGATTTAAAAGCAGAGATTCAAGTCACCCCAATTCCTGTTTCCATACATGAAGGTTTTATAGACGACGACAATAAATTAATTTGTTATACCGACCATCAAGTATTTCAACGTTATCATAAGTATAAAGTAAAGCAAGCGTTTAGTAAAAACAAGGCATTAACATTAAAGACATTACGCGATTTACAGCCTGGTGATTATGTAGCACATATTGACCATGGTGTTGGTGTGTATAGTGGGTTGCAAAAAATAGAAGCCAACGGGCGTTTACAGGAGTCCGTTAGAATACAATATAAAGATGGCGATTTGTTGTATGTAAATATTTCTTCGCTGCATAAGATCAGCAAATACAGTGGCAAAGAGGGTTCTATTCCAAAGATGAATAAGTTGGGTAGTGATGTATGGAGTAAACTAAAAGAAAAAACCAAAAAGCAGGTAAAAGATATTGCCAACGATTTAATACAGCTATACGCGCAAAGAAAGAGCCAGAAAGGGTTTCAGCATAGTCCGGATAATTACATGCAAACCGAATTGGAGGCAAGTTTTATTTATGAAGACACGCCTGACCAAGCCAAGGCAAGTGAAGATGTAAAAAGGGATATGGAAAAGGATGCGCCTATGGATCGCTTGGTTTGTGGAGATGTTGGATTTGGGAAAACAGAAATTGCTATTAGAGC
>VFKL01000048.1 GCA_009885535.1 Chitinophagaceae bacterium
ACAAACAACAAACAACAAACAACAAACAACAAACAACAAACAACAAACAACAAACAACAAACAACAAACAACAAACAATAATTAAATGAAAAAACTAATCACCATCCTAACCTTACTTTTAATAAGTCAGGTTTTACGCGCCCAAACCCCACAAGCAACCTCTTACCAAGCAGTAATCCGCAACAGCATTGGTAACGTGCTTTCCAACCAATTGGTAAAAGTTCGTTTTAGCATACGCGATAGTGCCGCAAATGGAACGGTTGTGTATCAAGAAACACAAACGCCAACTACCAATGCGCAAGGGTTGATCAATTTATTTGCCGGACAAGGAACTGCGGTAATAGGCACCTTTGCTGGGATAAATTGGGGCAGTAAAAGCAAGTTTTTACAAACCGAAATAGACATAGCTGGTGGAAATAATTTTACTAATATGGGTACGATGCAGTTGATGAGCGTACCTTATGCACTTTTCTCAAATAATGGAAATCCCAATGGCACAACAGTAGGAGAGATGTTGTATTGGAACGGAACGAGTTGGGTAAAAATAAACCCAGGTGTCAACGGACAAAACCTAACATTTTGCAATGGTGTGCCACAATGGGGACCTTGCTTGATTTTGCCAACAGATACCACCGCAAGTGCAGTAGTATTGCCGAGTGTAACGATTGGTACGCAGGTATGGACTACTCAAAATTTAAGTTTGGCACGCTACCGCAATGGTGATGTAATACCTCAAATAACCGACGCTGCAGAATGGGAAATGGAATATTATATCAACGGAGCATGGTGCTGGTACAATAATGATAGTGCAACTTATGCATCTACTTATGGAAGGCTATATAACTGGAAAGCGGTGAATGATCCGAGGGGCTTGGCACCACAGGGCTACCATATACCAACTGATGGGGATTGGAATAAATTGGTTAAATACCTTGATGCAGGTGCAGATACTATATGTTTAGATTTAGATTGTACTACACAAAGCACAATAGCAGGTGGCGCAATGAAGAGCACAACGGGCTGGAATGCGCCTAATACAGGAGCTACCAACAGCAGTGGATTTGCAGGTCTTCCGGGCGGCTATCGTATATATGATGGTTCGTTCATTAACATTGGCATCAACGGTATCTGGTGGAGCTCGACTGAAGACGGTACGGGTACGGGAAATTACTGGCTTCGCTCCCTTCAATTCAACAGTAGCAGTGTATCCAAGTCCAGCATTAACTTCATTGATGGTTATGGACTTTCGGTTCGTTGCGTTAGAGATACAACAATAATACCAAGCACCTCAATACTTACCACAACCATTCCAACAAATATCACTTCCAATGCTGCTACATCAGGCGGAAACGTAACATCAGATGGTGGTGCCACTATAACGGCAAGGGGTATTTGTTGGAGTACAACAGCCAACCCAACTATTGCACTAACTACCAAAACAAATAATGGTACCGGAGCAGGTGTATTTACCAGTAACATCACTGGGTTAATTTCAAATACTACATATTATGTACGTGCGTATGCTACCAATAGCGCGGGCACAGCTTATGGAACGCAACAAACTTTTACCACCGCAAGTGCAGTAGTATTGCCGAGTGTAACGATTGGTACGCAGGTATGGACTACCCAAAATTTGAGTGTAGCACGCTACCGCAATGGGGATGTAATACCTCAAGTAACCGACGCTACACAATGGGAAAACCTTTCCACAGGTGCATGGTGTTGGTATAATAATGACAGTGCTACTTATGCGGCTACTTATGGCAGATTATATAATTGGTATGCGGTGAATGATGCGAGGGGCTTGGCACCACAGGGATGGCATGTGTCAAGTGATGCAGAGTGGAATAAATTGGTGAAATACCTAGATGCAGGGGCAGATACAACATGTTATGGTTGTTTTCAAAGTACAACAGCAGGTGGAGCCTTGAAGAGTACAACGGGCTGGGATTCACCCAATACCGGGGCTACCAACAGCAGTGGATTTGCAGGTCTTCCGGATAGCTATCGTAACGGTGATGGTTCGTTCTTTACCATTGGCTTCTTCGGTTACTGGTGGAGTTCTACAGTTATCAATACAGTCGTCCGGACCCGCCAGTTGTACTTCAACAATAGCAATGTAACCAGAGACTACTTTACTATGCGTTCTGGACTTTCGGTTCGTTGCATCAGGGATTAGAATCCTCACCCCAACCCCCTCTCCTAAAGGCAGAGGTGCGTGTGATTTTGTTTCACAAAAAAGGAGTTTAGAAAAAGAAAAAAGTATAAAGCTTGAAATCGGTGTAATAAAATAGAAAATAAGAAATAAAAAATAAGGAAGTGGATTTCGAAAAGTAACGGAATCACAACCTTTTGTAAGGGTTGAAAATCTTCAAACCTTACTTGAACCTTTTGAACAAAAATTAACATGAAAAAACTTTTCCCCTTTTTTTACTTTTTACTTTTCACTTTTGAATTTGTAAAAGCCCAAGCCCCACAAGCTACATCCTACCAAGCGGTAATCCGCAACAGTAATGGCAACGTGCTTTCTAACCAATTGGTAAAAGTGCGTTTTAGCATACGCGATAGTGTAGCAAATGGAATAGTTGTTTACCAAGAAACACAAACGCCAACAACCAATACACAAGGGTTGATCAATTTATTTGCGGGACAAGGAACTGCGGTAATAGGCACCTTTGCTGGGATAAATTGGGGCAGTAAAAGCAAATTTTTACAAACCGAAATAGACATAGCTGGTGGAAATAATTTTACTGACATGGGTACGATGCAGTTGATGAGCGTACCTTATGCACTTTACTCAAATAATGGAAACCCCAATGGTACAGCAGTAGGAGAGATGTTGTATTGGAACGGAACGAGTTGGGTAAAAATAAACCCAGGTGTCAACGGACAAAACCTAACATTTTGTAATGGCGTTCCACAATGGGGACCTTGCTTGAATTTACCAACAGTATTAACCGGAAGCATAACAGCGAAAACAGCCATCACTGCTACAGCTAGTGGCAATGTAACGGATAGTGGTAGCCGAGCAATAACTGCAAGAGGCGTATGTTTTTCAACCACCATAAACCCTACTATCGCCAATACCAAAACAGCAAGTGGCACAAATGTAATTGGCGCATACAATGTATCATTAACCGGATTGAGTGGATTAACTACCTATCATTACAGGGCTTATGCAACTACCAGTGTGGGCACAAGTTATGGAGCAGACAGCGTATTTACGACAAACGCAGCTACTATACCAACATTAACTACAACTGCAGCATCAGCCATAACTACCACCACAGCCACATCAGGCGGAAACATAACCGCAGATGGAAATGCGACCATATTAGCACGCGGTATATGTTGGAGTACTACAGCCAACCCAACTATTGCATTAACCACAAAAACTATTGATGGAAATGGAACAGGTACCTTTACAAGCAGCATTACTGGGTTAACTTCAAATACTACATATTATGTACGTGCGTATGCTACAAATAGTACGGGTACAGCTTATGGCACGCAACAAACTTTTACAAGTGCAAGTGCAGTAGCTAATTTGCCAAGTGTAACGATTGGTACACAAGTATGGACCACTCAAAATTTGACTGTTGCACGCTACCGCAATGGTGATGTAATACCTCAAGTAACCGACGCTACACAATGGGCAAACCTTTCCACAGGTGCATGGTGTTGGTATAATAATGATAGTGCAACTTATGCGGCTACTTATGGTAGATTGTACAATTGGTATGCGGTAAATGATGCGCGTGGCTTGGCACCGCAGGGATATCATGTGCCAAGTGATGCAGAGTGGAATAAATTGGTGAAATACCTAGATGCAGGTGCAGATACAACGACTCAAGGAAGTACTCAAAGTACAATCGCAGGCGGTGCCATGAAGAATATAACGGGCTGGAATCCGCCTAATACAGGGGCTACCAATAGCATTGGATTTGCAGGTCTTCCGGGTGGCGCTCGTTTCTCCGGTTACTTCGGCAACATTTATTTTTACGGTTACTGGTGGAGTTCTACAGAGGCCAATATGACAAATGCTTGGATGCGCGCCCTTTACCACACCTCTAGCAATATAGGCAAAGATTACTTCTCTAAGATTTTGGGATTATCGGTTCGTTGCATTAGGGATACAATAATAATCCCAAGTACCCTAGTACTCTCCACAACCATTCCAACAAATATCACCTCCACTTCTGCGACATCAGGTGGAAGCATAACATCAGACGGAGGCTCCACCATAACGGCAAGGGGTATCTGCTGGAGTACCACAGCCAACCCAACAACTGCATTAACTACAAAAACAATTGATGGTACCGGAGCAGGTGTATTTATAAGCAGCATCACTGGGTTAACTTCGAATACTACATATTATGTACGTGCGTATGCTACAAATAGCGCAGGTACAGCATATGGCACGCAACAAACTTTTACTACCGCAAGTGCAGTAGTATCGCCGATTGTAACTATAGGTACGCAGGTATGGACTACCCAAAATTTGAGTGTGGCACGCTACCGCAATGGCGATGTAATACCTCAAGTAACAAATACAACTCAGTGGGGGGCATTAACCACCGGTGCATGGTGTTGGTATAATAATGACAGTGCCACTTATGCGGCAACTTATGGAAGGCTATATAACTGGTATGCGGTTAATGATGCAAGGGGATTGGCACCACAGGGATATCATGTGCCGAGTGATGGGGAGTGGTCAGTTTTAGTAACAACATTAGGAGGTTTATCCATTGCAGGTGGTTCGATGAAGAGTACAACGGGCTGGAATGCGCCCAATATAGGAGCTACCAACAGCAGTGGATTTGCAGGTCTTCCGGGTGGATTTCGTGACCCAACGATATCATTCGGCAACATTGGCTACGTCGGTATGTGGTGGAGTTCTACAGAGGTCCCGCCTTATCCTTTGTCCTACGCCCTGGTCAACGACAATAGCCGTGTAGACAGAGCCAACAATCTTAAGAGTGCCGGGTTTTCGGTTCGTTGCGTTAGGGATTAGAAACCTCACCCCCAACCCCTCTCCTAAAGGCAGAGGGGAGTGTGATTTAGTTTCACAAAAATGAGTTTCGGACGAGATGGAAATAATGCCAAATTGAATTATAAATTAGTCCATAATTTTCTAGTATAATGCCGATGTGGTAGCTGTTTGGGACAATTTCATTGGACCATTACAGATATCCAGTCGGTATAAGGAAGTGGAAATGGAGTTTGCATAAGAATGGAATGTGTGTAAAGTGATGCTTGATTCTTGATGCTGGATAATATTTCGGATGGCTGAGGTGTATTTAACCTTGGGAAATTGGAGTAGGAAAAGTTATAAATACGTTTGGTGTTTGGCGTTTGGTGTTGAACGGATTTCGGAAGGATGAACAATCATTTAACCTTAAGGAATTGGATTTCGAAATCGAACGAAACTCCCCAACATATTGTAAGGGTTGAAAATTTTCAACCCCTACTTGAACCTCATGAACTCCAGAAACATCTCAAACCTCAAAATCCTTTCAAACCTCCCAATCCTCCATCGATAAAATAAATTATATTTATTTCATGAAACTAGAAAATCAAACTATAAAAATCATTGGTGATTATTTTAAAACTTCTCCTGTTTAAAAAGCATATCTGTTTGGTTCTTATTCTCGTGATGAAGCAGATGAAAAAAGCGATGTTGATATATTGGTAGAGTTGGATTATTCCAACAAAATAGGATTAGGGTTCATTAAAATGAAAACAGACCTTGAAACAATTTTGAATAAAAAAGTTGACCTTGTTTCTTCAAATGGATTATCAATACATATAAAGCCATTTATCGATAAAGAAAAAAAATTGATTTATGCGAAGTAAATTGGGCGATAAAATAAGGCTTCAACACATTAAAGAATCTATCGACGAGATTCATAATTATATTTCTGAGACAGAATTCGACACATTTATTAATAATTCTATGATGCGCTTTGCTTTTGTAAAGCAACTTGAAATAATTGGAGAAGCTAGCAATCATGTGTCTGATGAATTAAAACAACAGTTTTCTCAAATTGAATGGAGTCAAATCACCGGAATGAGAAATGTATTTGTTCATGAAATAGCCATAAAGAGTAACACAAAATATGACGGTAATTTTAATAAAGGCTATTCCATGTGACCAAAATAAATCTAAAGTAACCACATGAATATTTTGGAATAGATACTACAATAGTGTGGCAAATTATTAAAGAAGATATTCCGGTGCTCAAAGAAAAAATTGACGAAATACTAAAATCTCTTCAATAATTGATTGGTTTTAGATACCTCCACTTTAAACCATTGAACCAGCGAAGCGATTTAAACCTTTACCTCTGGCACATCACCGGCCATGAAACCGGCGCCAATATCACATCGACAGTCGGAAACTCCCCAACCTTTTGTAAAGGTTGAAATTCCCCAACCTTTTGAACTCATTGAACCTTTTGAACCTCTTGAACTTCAAAAGCCTCTCAAACCCCTCAAACCTCTGTTATTTCACAACTCCTCTTCCCAAACCAACGATATCTGTTTTTTGCAATAACCGTATAAACCGCATCTCTAATAAAACGGGGAATAATAATAAAGACGTATAGGAATTTTATTGGACCGCTTAGCTTTTTTACCACCCTTAATGCTGCGGTTGATTTGTCGTAAACCTTGTTGTTTTCTATTAAAACAATGCTATTTAAAAGCGGTTGATTAAAATGGAATTGCTGATTTAATTCCTCACTCAAACTGCTTTGTAATGGCGAGAGTTTAAAAATCTTTTTCTTATCTCGTTTAATTATAAACGCTACAGCTGAGTTACACAAATTGCAAACCCCATCAAATAAAACGATAGACTGATTTTCATTTATGTGCTGCATATAAATTTGTTTAGGCATAAAAAAAGGCGGATTAACCGCCTTTAAACTTATTAAACCAACATGGTTACTGGGTTTTCTATGAATTTCTTGAGTGTTTGTAAAAAGCTTGCGGCTATAGCTCCATCAACACTTCTATGATCGCAACTTAACGTTACTTTCATGAAGTTTGAAACGCCAAACCCTTCGCCTTTTTTAACCACCACTTCTTTTATTTTTCCAACAGCCAAAATACAGCTGTCTGGAGGGTTGATGATGGCCGTAAACTCTTCGATATCCATCATCCCCAAATTAGAAATGGTAAATGTATTGCCTGTGAATTCTGAAGGTTGAATTTTTTTGTCTTTTGCTTTTGCGTACAAACCTTTTGCTTCTGATGCAATTTGTGATAAAGACTTTTGATCAGCAAACTTAATTACTGGAACAATTAATCCATCAGGCATTGCCAATGCAGAACCGATATGAATATGATGATTTTGACGAATGAAATCCCCCATCCAACTGCTATTGACATCAGGATGTTGGCGCAATGCGGATGCACATGCTTTGATGATCAAATCGTTGAATGATATTTTAACCGGACTAACTTCATTGATAGCATTTCTAGAAGTCATGGCGTTGTCCATGTTTAATTCTATCGTAAGATAAAAATGCGGTGCACTGAATTTACTTTCACTTAACCTACGCGCAATCGTTTTACGCATTTGTGTTAATGCGATATCGGTATGCCCTTCTGTGCCATTTGGTAAGAACGTTGCTACGGTTGCAGTTGATGCTGAACTTTGGGTAGCAGCACTTGGCGTGTATTGATCTACATCTTTTTTTATTACCCTTCCACCATCACCACTTCCGGTAAGCATGCTTAAATCAATTCCTTTGTCTGCCGCAATTTTCTTTGCTAATGGAGATGCTTTGATTCTGTCATCTTCGGTTGAAGAAACAGATGTTACTACCTCTGCAGCAACCGTTTCAACAACTGCTTCTGCTGGTTTTGCTTCAGTTGGAGTTGAAGCATCAGCAACTGGAGTTCCTTGTAATAAAGATTGAAATTCTTCTCCTTCTTTTCCAACTACAGCAAGAATACCATCTACAATTACCGCATTTCCAGCTTCTACGCCAATGAATAACAAAGTGCCTTCGTTATAACTTTCAAGTTCCATAGTGGCTTTGTCGGTTTCTACTTCTGCCAATACATCCCCTGGTTTTATTTTATCGCCTACTTTTTTATTCCAACCAATTATTTTACCCTCAGTCATTGTATCACTCAAACGGGGCATTCTTAATACCTCTGCCATAATATTTTTATTTCAATTTTTTAGATGCCCGAAATTAATACAAAAACCTTTAAATATCATACAGAATTGTTAGAAGGTTTCTATTATTTCAAACAAATTTGATGGATTGTTTAAATTTCTAGGTCTAAATTCAATTTTTCTTTTAATTCTATAAGCAACGGAAATTTTGATACCAATAACGCAAATCTTTCTTTGGTATTTTTTTGTACTTCTGGTTGCTCGGTTAAGTTTTCTTTTTCTACCAACAATACATTGTATTTCAAAAATCTATTTTCAAAAAATTGCTGCATATGTGTGATCAAAGCGGCTCTTTCACTCTCAATGAATTTTTGTTGTATTACAGATTCTGTTACAATATCGAAATTATTGGCATCCGTTACATTTAACTCCGCAAATTTAAAATTGGTTGCAGAGGAATGATTGTTATCGGCACTAAGTTTTTCAATAAATAACCCCCAAGCCTCTTGCAATAATTCTGGTGTTATGGGTTTTGAACTGTTTAACTTTTGTTGTTCTAATATTACCCTGTTTTTTATTGACGCCAACGATCCAAGTTTATTGCTTACTTTTTCGGGTTGCTTTTCTTCAACCGTTGTTTTTTTTGCGGCAATTATTGGCTTGGGTTCCTGAATAATCAGCGTTGCCTCCGACCTTGTTTTTACTGGGCTTGCAGTTATCTTTTTCGAAACAACTTCAATAGCTTCTATAATTGGCAAGGATTTGAAAGAAAGTACCTTACTCTGCTCAGTTAGCTTTTTTTTTTCTAAACCACCTTCATTTACGGACAATTGAATCGCCTGGCTTAGGTAACTTAATTTTATGAGTAGCAGTTCAATGTGTAATTTTTTGTTGCGTACAACTTTATATGAAATGGCACATTCACTGATTAAGTTTAGGGTAGCAATCAACCAGCCGGTTTCTACCTTGTTTGCCATTTCCAAATATTTCGGTTTAAAATCTATAGCAACGTCTAGTAATTTTATTGCTCTTTCATCTTTACAAACCAAAATGTTTCGTATAAATTCTGCAAATCCATCCAGCAAAGTATCGCCTTCAAAACCTTTTTGATTTATTTCGTCATGCAATAACAACGCATCAGGAAGTTGTTGTTGGGTAAGATGTTCAATAAAACGGAAAAAATAATCTTCATCTAAAATATTCAAATGCTCCAGCGTGTTTTGATAGGTCAAATTTCCGCCGGTAAAAC
>VFKL01000145.1 GCA_009885535.1 Chitinophagaceae bacterium
AGATAAAATTTATCTTGGATACCTAAAGCAATTTTAGAAACAGCGCGTGTTATTTTTCTGGTAACAAAAGTTTCGCCTCGTAATGGCGATTCGTGATTAAATAAAATGCCATTGCATGCAAAGATTCCGTAGGCTTCTCTGTAATTAACGGTAATCCAATACGCATACATTTTAGCAACAGCATAAGGGCTTCTCGGATAAAACGGGGTTGTTTCTGATTGTGGCACTTCTTGCACTTTTCCATATAATTCTGAAGTAGATGCTTGGTAAACTTTTGTTTTCTTTTCTAAACCGAGCAATCTAACGGATTCTAATAAACGCAACGTACCCAAACCATCTGCATTGCCTGTATATTCAGGCGTATTAAAGGATACATGCACATGGCTCATAGCCGCCAAATTATAAATCTCATCTGGTTGAATTTCTTGTATCAATCGGATTAGATTGGTACTATCCGTCATGTCGCCATAATGCAAAATAAAATGTCTATTTTCTAAATGAGGATCTTCATACAAATGATCAATCCTGTCTGTATTAAATAAAGAAGAACGTCTTTTTAACCCATGTACCATATAGTTTTTCTTCAATAAAAAGTCACTTAAATAAGCACCATCTTGACCCGTCACTCCTGTTATCAACGCTACTTTTTGCATTTAATTATTTACTCTTTTTTTTGAAAAACTTTGTGAACATTGACGTTTTATTTGAATCTGCAGCATAATCATAACCATAGCCATAACCATAACCGTAATTGTAGCCGTACCCATAACCATAACCGTAACCATACCCATAAGATACACCCCTAAATTTAAGACCATTGAAAATAAGTGCAGGATTTTTAAACACGGGATTGTTTTCACAATCGATCAACGTTCTTTCAAGGGTTTCTTTTGGTGTTACATCATGCCTAGTTATAAAAACGCAAGCATCAGCATGAGTTGCAATTAATTCTGCATCTGAGAACAAACTCAATGGTGGCGTATCAATTATAATGACATCAAAATGCTGCTTTAAATAAACAAATAATTCGGGCAATTTATCGCTGGTTAATAATTCAGAAGGATTAGGCGGAATGGTGCCAACAGGAATGATGAATAAATTTTCAATCCCAGTTTCATAAATAATTTCGGTTTCTGAAGCTCTATTTATAAGATACTTGCTTAATCCATTTTCAATGGTCAAATTAAACTTTTTATGTAAAGATGGCTTTCGCATATCTGCGGTAATCATCACCGTTTTCTTTCCAGTAAGTGCATACGAACATCCTAAGTTTAATGTAAAAAACGACTTCCCCTCTCCAGGAATAGAAGATGAAACCATTAATACTTTTTTATCTGTTTCATTTAAAAAATAACTAAGCTTCGTTCTAATTGTTCTAAAGGATTCTGCAATGGGCGTTCTAGATTTTTCAGTAACAATAATATCCATATGTTCTTTGTCGTATAAAATTTCACCAATGATTGGAATTTTTGTAATCCTTTCGATATAGGTTCTAAACTGAACTTTGTAATTTAAATTTTCTCTAAAAAGTGTCCACAATAAGGTAACAGAAAAACTGGTAATTAATCCAATTAATAAAATCATATTTCTTTTAGGACTAATTGGGGAGTTGTTTCCAAATGCGGGCTCAATGGTTCTACTATCACTAACTGTAGATGCATACGAAATGGCAGCCGCTTCTCTTTTTTCCAATAAAAAAGAATAAATAGAACTTTTAATCGCTTGTTGCCTAGATATATTAATTAATGCACGCTCTTTATAAGGCACCAATTTCAAAATAGAATTCTGCTTAGAAATATCATTATTGATTTTAGATTGAGCACTTAATAAATTTTGCTTTAAACTGGTTTTTGTTTCTCGAATGTTGCGTTTTACCCTTTCAATTTGCTCAAGTAAAGTAGACACCGCATCATCTTTTGGCGCACTAATGCTAAATAATTTTTGTAGTTGAAGTTCTAATGCATAAAACTGGTTAAGTAATCCTGTTAACATTGGATCTTCAATGCCTAATAATGATGGGGCAAGCCCAGGGTTACTTCCTGATCCATTCATATATTTATCTATCTCATCTAAAACACTAAGTTGCACCCCAATCTTATTTAAATCTTGATCTTGAATGGCAACTGAATTTAAATACACTTTTGATTGCTCCGTCAAATCAATGATATCATTTTGAGATTTATAGCTTTCCAAATTTCTTTCAACACTGTCCAATTGGTTACTGATTAAAGACAATCTTTGATCGATAAAATCTATCGTATAACTCGCAATCAATTGTTTGTCTTGAATGGCTGCATTATTATACGCGTTAATGATGGAATTCAGTAATAATTTTCCTTGTGTGGTTTCTAATGTTTTTAACGTGAGTACCATAATGCTGGTAACTTTACTCGAAACAGAAACGGATAAACTGCCGATACAACTTGATGTTTCACTTTCTAAGTTGTTTACATCCACCAAAAACACATCAGTAATTTTAGGGTTAAACCCTTTTAAATTGCATCGAACTTGAAAAGTATCATTATTGTACGCAATTTGATTAAAATCAAACAATTGAAATTCAGCACCATTTAAAAAGAACTTTTTTGATTTGATATCAAAATTGAGTTTTACTTTTTTAGAATTATGAAGCGTTTGGGGATTAATAGGAATCAATTTGAATTGCAAATCGTTTCCTAAATAAACATCTCTTAATCTTCCTTTATTATAAATTTTCACCAAACTATTGCTTCTAATAATGGCTTCAGAAATAATAGGCCTACTGATAACCACTTCCAATTCATTTTCAACCACTTTTTTAACCCCAAATAAATCAATTCCACCATAACTTCTACTCAATTGATCGCTAACGCCCCTGTTTTCATCTTTGATTAAAACTTTAGCTTTTACTTCAAAAACAGGGTTAATATATCTTAGATAAGTGTGAGAGATGAAAAAGCCTGAAATTGAACAAATTAAATAAAATGGCCAAAAAGGCAATAAATACATTTTCATTACATTGAAAATGCCAATATTGTGATTTTTTGTTTGATCTGGATTCTCTATCATTATAAATTAATATAAATATTAAAAAAATATTGTTTAGCCTGCCTTATCTATTAATGCTACTTAGCACCAAAAGAAATAACGTAACAGCACCGAAAATGGTAGGCCATAATTGTAATAGCAAGGAATTTGTGTTCATTTTTACCCGATCGGGTTCGATATAAATCACATCTCTATTTTTCAAATGAAATGCAGGGTGAGACATAATTGAATCTGTGGTTAAGTTAATTCTGAAGGTTTGGGTTTCGGTATCCGTTTGACGGTACAACAAAACAGATTTTCTTTTTCCGTTTAAATTAATATCTCCTGCTAGCCCCAAAGCTTGAAAAATATTAATATCAGATTGAGGAATTACAAAAGTACCTGGGGTACGAACTTCGCCTAAAATTGAAATTCTAAAACTTTCAAATTTTACATTTACGATTGGATCCTTCAAATAATACTTCAATTTGCTTTCCAAAGTATCTTTAAGCGATTTGTATGATAGGCCAGCGACAGAAATCAACCCTATTTTTGTCATGGTAATTTGTCCATCATCATCAACCCAATAAGATCCTGATGAATTTGTACCACCCAAAGTAACGGGCATATTGAATGTATTTGCCAACTCTGTGTTTACACTACTAACAAAAATGCTTAATTGATCTCCTTTTTCAATAACCCTTACTGGTAATTTTTTTGTTTCAAATACAGAATCTTTGATGTTGTACATATAATACAAATCTTTAGGAGATGAACAACTGGAAACAACTGTCCAAAATAAAACAAAAAAAATAATAATGTTTTTCAAAACTTAAATAGATTGATGAATATTAAACATGACTTCGTCCTTCTCAGTTACATCTGTTTTAAAAAAAAGAAGCGCTGATAAAAAAAATAATCTTTAAATGAAATTGGAGAAGAATTAATTTTCCCAAAATTGATACTTAAAAACTGGAATAAAAAGGAGTACATCATCGCTTTATTTTATTTCGAAACAATTTCAATTTTTTAGAAAGAATAAATTTTGAATGAATTTTGAAATAAAAAACTAAATAAAAATTTGTAAAATATATAAAAACTGTCGTTGAAATCTATTCAAAAAATCGTTCATATCTGCATACAAATATTAAGATTTAGCATAATTCTATTAAATATTTCTATGTTTTTTTGCTTTTTTAGAAACCAATTGTCTCTTTTTGAAACAATTAATTTTATGAAGAAATAGAAAGTTGATTAATTTGCATGTAATAATTTATTTCATTAACAGCATACAAAAACGCTGTTCCTGAATTCAGTTTTTTTTATTGAATTTTTAATCAATATGTTAACTTTCGCCTGTTTCTTATTATCTACATTTCTCGGAATATTAACCATTTTTATACTACTATTTAGAAATAGGGAAAACTGCATCAAGTGTGTAAATAAATACTTAATATTAATTATAATCTTCATTATATCAAGACATCTGATTTACACTACATTTTTTTTTCGAGATCAACTGATCATAAATTCAACAATTGTTAAAGAGATTGATTTGTTGATTTTTTTATATCTACCGATTCTTATTTATTACTATACCATAACCATTACAACCAGTTCGACCAAGATCCCAAAAAAGAATTTTTTATTTTTAATAGTTCCAACGCTTAGCTTTTTTGTTTTAGTGCTTAATCAATTTTACTTCAATTCAAACACGATTAAGTTTATTATTTTTCCGATTAGCATAATAAGTGTATTGTATTTTTCCATATTCACCATATATCTTCATTACAAAAATATTTGGATAATAAAAAGCGAGGTTTTCGCCATAAATAATCATATAAAAGTCATTAAACAATGGTCGTTTTTTATAATAGGCGTTTGGGTTTCCCTTTTGTTTTTTTTCTTAATCATGATACTTAAGGGTTCCAAATTGATTCTCAATTCTAAAACTGAATTTGCCAATTTGGATTACATTTGGATTTTTCCAATACTATGGATTTTTTTCTTTGTATATATTATTGCAAAGCCAGAAATTTTATATGGCATTAATTATTTAAAGCACATAAATGAAGATATAGAAGTTAATAAAATAACTTTTAAAGACATTTGGAAAATCGACAATACGACACAACCAATAATTCATCAAAAAGATTTTATTCTGTATAATAAAATAAGCCCAATTATTAGTGACTATATACACAAGATTGAAGACATGGCTTACAATACGCCTGTTTTTAGAAATAAAGAATTAACGATTGAAGATTTTTCATCCGAAGTACGAATACCTGTAAGCCATTTGAAATACTTGTTTACGTTTCATTGTCTTGAATCATTTTCGGATTACAAGAAAGTCATTCGAATTACAGACGCCATAAAACTATTAGAAACCAACTACATCAAAACGAATACCATAGAATCATTATCACAAGAAGTGGGTTTTAAAAGTTACACTACTTTTTTTACCGCGTTCAAATCAGTTACAGGAAAATCGCCTCAAGAATATTTGAGGTAGGATGATTTCATATTAAGATCATTAGCAAATTGTAAAGTATAATTATACAATGTTTTTTTGTAACTATTCAGTCCCCAATTTAGCAACGGTCATTAAAGCACTCAAAATGTTTTGACCTGATTTTTTAGATGTATCAACAACAGACCTTAAAATAGCAAAACCATTA
>VFKL01000204.1 GCA_009885535.1 Chitinophagaceae bacterium
CCCAATTTAAAATCTCCGCCTTCATGCTTATCAAATTCTGCACCCCATGAAATCATTTCCTCAATTCGATCAACGCCTTCTTTAACCACCAATTCAACTACTTTTTCATTGCATATTCCGTCACCTGCAATCAAAGTGTCTTCTATATGTTTATTAAAACTGTCTGCATCCAAATTCATCACAGCTGCAATTCCCCCTTGGGCATATTTGGTATTGGTTTCGTCGGAGTTTGCTTTGGTGAGAATGGTGATTTTTTTATTCGGAAAATCTTGTGCAATTTTTAGTGCATAAGTCAATCCTGCAATGCCAGATCCAATCACTAAAAAATCAGTTTGTATCATGTGTAAATATTGTTATTATAACTTGGTCGTTTCTACCCAAGCATTATTTTCTTTCAATAATAAAATCAATTCTTCAACGGCTACATCACTGTTTACATTTCGTTTCACAATTTCCTTTCCTTTATACAAAGTAATTTTTCCAACGCCACTTCCAACGTAACCAAAATCAGCATCTGCCATTTCACCCGGACCATTTACAATACAACCCATGATGGCAATTTTTACGCCTTTTAAATGGTTGGTAACAGCCCTGATTTTTGCGGTCGTTTCTTGTAAATCAAAAAGTGTTCTACCACAACTCGGACAACTGATGTATTCTGTTTTTGAAATCCTAGTGCGAGCAGCTTGTAAAATACCAAAGGCAATAGAATTCAACAATGCCAAAGGTGTTTGAATTTCTGGATTTGAATAATGATAACCAAAACAAACGCCATCACCAAGTCCATCAATCAACAAAGCACCAGTTTCTACTGCATAATGTATTAAGCTCTTATCGGTTGTAGAATGATTGCTGTCACAAATGATAATAACAGGGTTTTGAATATCGTGCTGCATCAACTCCACAAACATGCTTCGGGTAGATTGAACTGCATTTTCATTCATTGAACTCAAACAAATAACAGCCGTATGATCTGTTTTTAATTTCTCAAAAACGAATTGAGTATTATCAGTGCTATATCCTTCTGAGTAGCAATCAATCATTACAAAATTTACCTTATCTGATTTCGAAAATGCATCATTTAAATATTCTGCATCTGTAAAAAGCGGGCTGCATTTTTCTTTGTCGGAAGCCAATTGCCAATCGGAATAATTCAATAACACATTAAGCGTTCCGGGCAATTTAAAATCAGGTTCTTTTTTACAAAATATGTAATCTGCTGCAGTATCGGCTATTGTCCATTTGTCTGTAGCATCATCATAATGATATCCGATTTCTTTTAAATCATTTGGTTGTAATTCAATGTGTTTATTATAATCAGCAATTACAACCGGAACATTTTTTGAACCAATATTACCTACTTGAAAAGTTTTTCTTCTTGTGTAATTGAAAGGATCAAAATTCAATTTATCAATTTCTGGAACATTAGATGATAACGTGCTTCTGTTTTGATATCGTTCAATCAAATCTTTACAAACCGGTATTTCAAATTCTGGATCTTCGGTTAGGGATACCCGTATGGTGTCGCCAATTCCATCTTCTAGTAATGTTCCAATTCCAATAGCAGATTTTATTCTTCCATCTTCTCCATCACCAGCTTCTGTAACACCCAAATGTAGTGGATAGCATTCTCCAAACTCTTGCATCATATGACTAATCAGTAATCGATAAGCCTGTACCATTACCTGAGGGTTGCTGCTTTTCATACTCAGCACAATATTGTGATAGTCTTCGCTTCGAGCGATTCTTAAAAACTCCATCGCACTTTCAACCATTCCAATTGCAGTATCTCCATAACGGCTCATGATGCGATCACTCAAACTACCGTGATTTGTACCGATGCGCATTGCAGTGCCGTGTTCTTTACAAATCAACACCAGCGGAGTAAAGCGTTCTCTGATTCTTTCTATTTCTTCGAGATATTCTTCATCGGTATAATCAATTTGTTCAAACTTTTTCTTATCTACATAATTGCCCGGATTTACGCGAACTTTCTCTACAATCTTTGCAGCGATTTCGGCAGCGTTAGGCGTGAAATGAATATCCGCAACTAACGGTGTGTCATAGCCTCTACTTCTTAACGCATCTTTTATAAGTTGTAAATTTTCTGCTTCTTTTTTTGAAGGCGCAGTAATCCTCACCAATTCAGCTCCAGCCTCAATACAACGAATGGTTTGTTCTACTGTAGCATCCGTATCCATTGTATCCGTGGTGGTCATGGTTTGCACCCTAATCGGATGATTTCCACCAATGATTAAGTTGCCAATTTTCACTTCGCGTGTTGGCAATCTTTTGTAGGTTGTTAATGATTCGCAATACAATTGCATAGTTTTATTTTTTTCCTTTAAAGAAACCGTAATGACTTAAAATTGAATTTGTAATTTCAACATTATTTTTTTTAACTTCTTCTTTGTTGGATTTTAATAGGGTTACAAAAAAATACACATGTCTGTTCTCTTCAATCCACCCAATTGCCCAACCAATATTTTCATTTTTTTCATTTTTACCTGATCCTGTTTTGTACGATAATTTATAGTCGGTATTATCATTTACCACCATCAACTCTTTCATGCTAATTTGAACTGATTTCCTGAACGGCAATTGTTCAAAATATAAACGTTTCATAAAACCAAGTTGTTCATCTGGAGAAATTTTTAGTATGTTGTTCATACCAGCTTGATCAAATTGTTCTCCAATATTTCTATTCCCATAAGAAACACTATCTACCCAACTTTGTAAAGTATCGTGTCCAATATTTTTGGCTATTTGTTGAAAAAAGGGAATAGAGTTGGATTTAAAAGCTTCTGTAATATTTAAATTTTTTGACACATTATTTGAATCCAAGTTCATTAATGAGATACTCATTTTTTCATCCGTTAACACGCCTGTATGCAACGCAATCATTCCGTTTAAAACATCAAAAGTTTCAGCGGGTAAAAAACGCATGGTATCTAAGCCCATGTTATATACAATAATTTCACCGGTAGCATTGTCTAACATGGTAAAACAACCTTCAACTTTTTTATCATCAAAATAAGATTTTAAATCATTGTCTATTTTGGCTTTATTAACAGAGCATCCATTAATGGATAAAATCACCAAAGCAAATAAAGCAAAGGGTAAATGGGGGAATGTTTTTTTCATTTTTTATTTTTACGTTTGGGGTTTGGTGTTTGGTGTTTGGTGTTTGGTGTTTATGGTTTATGGTTTGGTGTTTGGTGTTTGGTGTTTGGTGTTTGGTGTTTGGTGTTTGGTGTTTGGAAGCTTGAACAGGAACGAAATCAAATTCAGAATTAGATTTGCCCCCCTTCACCTTTCGGGGGAAGGGTTTGGGGATGGGGGCTCCCTTCTTCTTTTTTCAAATGCTGCGCTGTTGCCTCTAATGCTTCATAAAAATCGGCGCCGAACTTGCGAACTAAGGGTTCTTTTAAAAATTCGTAAACAGGAACTTTTAGTTTTTTTCCAAGCGAGCAGGCTGCTTTGCAATGATCTTCGCGAGGCTCATAATTGGCGTATTCGGTTATTCCATCTTTACTTTTTTTTGCTATAATTGGAAAAAGATGACAACTGATAGGTTTTTTCCATGTTACTTTTCCATCTAAGTAAGCTTGTTCTATCCCGCATTTCACAATTCCTGCATTATCAATAATTCCGTAAACGCAAACTTTGCTTTTAATTGTTGGAGTAACCCAACCAAATTCTTTATCATAAACAAATCGCCCTTGAAGTTCTATTTCCTTTTTGCTTTCCTCATTCAGATAGGGATAAACAGCATCAAAAACCGCATCAATTTCTTTGAGTTCTTTACGGTCTAGAGGAGCGCCTGCATCACCATCAACACAACAAGCCCCTTTGCATTTTGTAAGGTCGCAAACAAATTGTTCGCTTATTATTTTGTCGCTTAGCAATACATTGTCAATGGCTATCATGCTGCAAAAATACGTTGGATTAAGGAATAGAAACTAAAGTTTATTGGGCTATATTTTTTCAACCGGAATTGTGTTATTGTTGGTACTTTTCCATTTTAACGTATTAATGAGGTGTTCGATGTCTTTTCGTAAAAATTCTTGAACAGGTCTTATTGAATCAGCATTTGGACTGGCATCAAAATACAAGGCACCACGAATAAAATTGCTGGTTGTATCCGTTAAGAAAAACTGATGTGCAGTAGCTGCATTCCCACCCACTGTAAAGAATACCCCATTTATATTATTTGGTGTAACCATTGCGCTATCCAAAATTGAACTGGCAATTACATCGTTTTTGTTGGTTAAATTAAATGCGTCATTTACCAATAATTGAAATTGATTAATCCCCATCGAGTCTTTGTACGTGCCGTCTGCTTGTTTTATTTTATACAAGGCATTACCTCCAATTTTTTTATAGCTTAAAAACAAACGTGCATTATAATCAGGGAATTCAACATTTATCCAATATTTGTTTTCTGGATTTACATCAAAATAAGTACTGTCTTGTGCAATTCTTCCATAGGTCGGATATTCAAAATCGTAAGGGAAATCGATCTTGTCAAAAGATTGATAGGTATGATTTGGAAGTGAAATGTCGAAATATCCTTTCTTTTTTGAGGTGTATTCTGAGTTACAAGCAATGGCAAAAATGATTACGCTCAAAAAATAAATTAAGGTACGTTTGTGCATCATGTATTTTTTATTGAGCAGGTTGATTATTTAGTATCACAATTTTTACTTTATCAATTCTATTTTTATTGATTTCCATAGCATAAAAAGTAAATGATTTAAAAACCAATGGCTCATCAATTTGTGGAAAAGCTCCAGCAATTTCTAAAATCAATCCAGCTAAGGAATCACTTTCACCCCGCACTTGGTCAAATGTATCCAAGGAAAGATTCAGCATTTTACAAACATCGTTAATCATCGTTTTACCCTCAAGTATAAACGTAAATTCATCGATTTTTTTATTGATGCTTTCCTCGTCGTCAAATTCATCTTTTATTTCGCCAATGATTTCTTCTAAAATATCTTCAAGGGTTATAATGCCGGATGTTCCACCAAATTCGTCCACCACAATGGCAAAATGTGTACGCTTGCTTCTAAACTCTTGTAATAAATCTTCAATCAATTTTTGCTCGTGTACAAAAAAAGGATGTCTAATTAAAGGATGCCAATCAAAATTATTGTCTTCATTTAAAAAAGGCAACAAATCCTTGATATGCAATACACCAACGATTTCATCTAAATTGCTTTTAAAAACAGGGAGTCTAGAGTAATGCAAATCCTCTGATAATTTTACAATTTCTGAAAGCGACAACTTAGAATCAATACCACTAACGTCTAGTCGTGTACGCATCACTTGTTTAACAGCCGTATCGCCAAATTTCCTGATGCCTTTTAGAATTAGTTTTTCTTCTATCGAAGCTTCATTTTCGGGCAACAAATCTATTGCATTGTCTAGGTTGCTTTGATTGCGACCTTTCTTTTTTTCAGGAGATATTTTAGTTTCAATATTATCGCTGTATAAAATAAATTTTTTGCTGATTCTGTAAAACAGGCTATCTAAAATTTCAACAATTAAAGAAAACCTTGTAGCAAACCAAAGTTTGTGATGTGTAGCCCAAATTTTAGGAAGAATAACTGCAAACAAAAGCAATGAAACGCTTACTAATGCTACTTTTAAAAGAAATCCAATTATCCAAGTTAAAGCAAGTGTTTGAATCCAATTGTCTAATAATAAATTTGAAATAATGATGATGCCAATATTCACAAAACTATTGGTAATAAGCATTGTTGCAGAAAGTGTTTTTCGATCTTCCATCAATTGCACTACCCTTCTGAAAGATGGATTTTTACGTTTCTTTAAAATGTTTATGTCTTTATTGGATAAAGAAAAAAAGGCAACTTCACTGCCCGAAATAATAAAAGAAAAGAGGAATAAAACCAATACTGTAATGAGTAAAATTGTTGTAGCTGTTTGTGAGATGCTTAAAAAACAAACAGACATTACATTTAAAACAGACAAATAATCCAAAACGTATTTTTTAATTAAAAAACAAATTGCTAAAAAACGGCAATTTTGTTAAAAAAAATATGCTTAATTTTTAAAGAAAAAAGCAATTATAACCAAATAAAGATACATTATAAAAATAAGTTTAAACTTGTTTACTAAATTTATTTGACTGAATAAATGCAGCAATTATTTTCGGGAAAGGTAAATTATTTAATGATTTTATATTTACATATTCAAAATGCTCCAACTGAATTTTCCTACTCAAAGCCACATCCATAAAGCAAGCGTGAATTTTTAGATGCGTGAGCAATTGAACGTGGAATTGTGGAATTTCAGAAATAGTTAACCCCATTTTTTTGAGCAATTCATCGTGTTCAGGATCTTTCAAAAGTTCTATAGTGGGTTGTTTATTAAACTCAATCTTTGGAAATTCATATAAGTTTTCCCAAATGTCTTTTTTTTGTCGTTTCCCTACTAAAACTTGATTTTTATAAATCGAAACAAAATACATAAACCATCGATTTGATTTGGATTTTGCTTTCGCCTTTTTGGGAAACGCTTCAGGGGTTGAAAAATTCAATGAAAGGCAATTGCTGGATAACATGCAGTGATTGCAATTGGGTTGTTTGGGCTTACAAATTGTTGCGCCAAAATCCATAATGGCCTGATTATATGTGTTTGCATTTTTTTTATCGAGCAAAGCTTGTGCTAGTGTACTAAGCAACTTTTTTCCCTTACTAGAATCTATAGGGGTTTCAATACCAAAAAATCGTGTAAGCACACGCATTACATTTCCATCAACAACAGCATGAGGTAAATTAAAAGCAAAAGAAGAAATAGCTGCAGCCGTATATGGACCAACTCCTTTTAAACCTAAAATTTCATCGTATGTATTTGGGAAAACACCAGATTTTTCATTGGAAATAAATTGGGCTGTTGCAATTAAGTTTTTGCATCTGCTGTAATATCCTAAGCCTTCCCAATTTTTAAACACTTCATTTTCATTTGCGCTAGCTAAATCATTGATGGTTGGATATTTTTTTACAAAATTATTGTAGTAATTCAAACCCTGCTCCACCCTGGTTTGTTGTAAAATTATTTCACTAAGCCAAATTTTGTACGGATCCTTAATTCCCTTCCAAGGCATCAATCGTTTATTGCTTTTTTTATTCCATTCCATTAAATTTGAAACAAAAAATAACTGTGCAGTTTTTTCTTTAGCATCCATTTGAATGTAAATTTGTTGTAAATAACTTGATTATCACTTGATTATTTTGTTTTTTAAGAAATATTTTTTAATTTACTAATAAAATAATTTCGATATGAGAAAAGCTGATTTAATACATGTTATTTCTGAGAAAACAGGGATTCCAAAAGTGGATGTACTGGTAACGATTGAAACGATGTTGAGAGAAGTAAAAAACTCATTGTCGCATGGCGAAAACATTTACATCAGAGGATTTGGAAGTTTTATTATAAAAAAACGTGCCGCTAAAGTTGGTCGTAACATAAAGAAAAATGTTTCTGTAAATATTCCCGAGCATTTTATTCCTGCTTTTAAACCCGCAAAAGAATTTATGCATGAAGTAAAAACCTCCCCTAACATTAAAGAAGCGCCAGAAGTAAAGGATGATAATGAGGATTAATGTACATTTGCACACCGCATTTTAAATCTGCGGTTTTACTTTGAAAAAACAATATTTAATAGCTGCAATCGGCTTTGCATTCGTTTTGATTTTATTTTATTTTGGTAAAACATCTACCGAAAATAAGCCAACTCCACCAATGAAGCCAGAAGCTTCAAACCTATTTGATGTTCAACAATTTATTCTGCAAGAAAAACAGAAACTTTCTCCAGAACTATCTAAAAGCATTACCGAAATAGAAAATTCATATGCACAAACAACAGATAATTCTCAAAAAATAATTGGGTTTACTACTGCGGCAAACTTCTGGAAAGACTCGGCTCTAAATTTTAAATTGTTTGCTTTTTATAATAGTAAGGCCGCAAAGTTGGATAATTCAGAAAAAAACCTCACCTTCGCTGCCCAACAATTTTTAACCTTGCTTCGGGATGAACATGATGAAGCAATGTTGGCCTGGGAATCAGATGAAGCAATAAATCTTTTTCAAGAGGCCATAAAATTAAATCCGAATAATGAAGATTTAAAAATTGGTTTGGGTAGTTCTTATGTATTTGGGAAAGGAAGAAATGGCGATCCGCAAGAAACAATGAAAGGAATTCTGGAATTGTTGGGCGTAGTTAGACGAGATTCAACCAATATGAGGGCACAATTGGTGCTGGGTATTGGCGGTTACGTTTCGGGTCAATACGATAAAGCCATTCCAAGACTTACAAAAGTTATCATAGCACAACCTGATAATCTGGAAGCGATCGCATTTTTAGCCGATACTTATGCAGCTCAAGGAAATAAAGAAGATGCGATCAAATGGTACAATGTAAGTAAGCGTTTAGCCAACAACCCCGAATACTCAAAAGAAGTAGATAATAGAATTAAATTGCTTGAAACAAAGTAATAAATTATACGTTGTAAATAATATTTTTAAACAAAAAAGACTCGGTTATGCCTTGTGGTAAAAAAAGAAAACGTCATAAAATCGCTACTCATAAGCGTAAAAAACGTTTAAGAAAAAATCGTCATAAAAAGAAATAATTTCAAACATCATATTTAGTTTGACTAATTGTGTATTGCATACAATCACTTTAATGTGCTTGTATGCAATTGATTTTTTCTTTGTTTAGGTGTGTGAATTACATACCTACCTACTTTATTACATTAATGCGATTTTTCGTGTTAGTTGTTTTTCGTACCGTTATGCATGGTTGTCATAAATTAAAAAATTTTGACCAAGGAATTAATCATTAACGTTATTCCACAGGGTGTTGAAATTGCCTTGCTGGAAAATAAGAAATTAGTAGAGTTACACAGTGAAAATGCAGATGCCAACTTTGCGGTTGGAGATATTTATCTAGGGAAAGTTAAAAAACTTATACCAGGATTGAATGCTGCTTTTATTGATGTAGGCTTTGAAAAAGACGCTTTTCTTCATTATACGGACCTTAGTCCTTATGTTCGCTCTATCTTAAAGTTTACGAACATTTGTACGAATCAAAAAAAAGGTGAACTCATTGATTTTTCGAAGTTTAAAGTAGAACCAGAAATTCTCAAAACAGGCAAAATCAACGAAGTCCTTACCGGTAAGCCCAATGTATTGGTTCAAATTTTAAAAGAACCCATTGCTGCTAAAGGTCCCCGACTAACTTGTGAAATTTCTCTTCCTGGAAGATTTGTTGTAGTTACGCCTTTCAATGATATCGTTGCCATCTCTAGAAAAATTCATTCTTCAGATGAGCGGAAGCGTTTGCAGAAAATTATTGAAGCAGTAAAACCCAAAAACATTGGGGTTATTGTGCGTACGGCTGCTGAAGGAAAAAGCACTGCCGAACTCCATGAAGATTTACTTAGCCTGGAAAATACTTGGAAAACCATTCAACATAATCTAAGTCAGGCTGTACCTCCATCAAGAATTTTAAGTGAACAAGGAAAAACAAACAGCATTTTAAGGGATTTGCTTAGTGCAGATTTCAACAAAATTGTGGTTAACGATAAAACCTTATTTGCTGAAACCAAAACTTATCTTCAAAGAATAGCTCCGGACAAACTTGATATCATTTCGTTGAACACCAACGAGAATGCCATTTTTGATACCTACGGTGTTACCAAACAGGTAAAAGCTTCTTTTGGTAAAACCGTAAACTTGCCTAGTGGCGCATATCTCATCATAGAACATACCGAAGCACTTCACGTAATAGACGTAAATAGTGGTTATAAAAGTGTAAGCAATAATCAAGAACAAAATGCTTTGGAAACCAATCTTGAAGCTGCTGAAGAAATTGCACGTCAGTTAAGGTTGCGCGATTTGGGTGGAATTATCGTTGTGGATTTCATCGACATGAAGCTGATGGAAAACAAAAAACGTTTGGCAGATTCGATGGAAGAACTAATGAGAAACGACCGTGCCAAACATGCGGTACTTCCCATTTCTAAATTTGGGTTGATGCAAATCACCAGACAAAGAATGAAGCCTGAGATGAACATCAATACCAGCGAGGTTTGTCCAAGTTGCAACGGCTCCGGCACCATCTCTTCTACTTTAATTTTTGAAGATGAGATTGCAAAGAATTTAAACTATTTAATTACTCAAAAGCATAAGGGACTTACCATTGCGGTACACCCTATCATGTACTCATATCTCACCAGTGGCCTTTTTTCTAGAAGATTAAAATGGATTTGGAAATACAAGCAGAACATAAAAATCATTTCAAAAAGTACTTACCATCTTACAGAGTTTACCTTTTTTGACGCAAATGAGGAGGAGATAAAGATATAGTAGGGGTTGAAATTCTTCAACCCTTACATGAGGTTTTTGAGGTTTTTGAGGTTTGTGAAGTTTATGATGCTTATGATGTTCAAAAGGTTCAATACGTTCAATGGGTTCAAAAGGTTGGGGATTTTCGTCTGCCGATGTTGGTGTTTTCACCAATCATTAAAGAAGATGAGGTTTGAAAAGTTTATTATTGGCGCCGGTTTCCAACCAGTGCCTGTGGATGTTTTCCAAAAAGTAAATAAATTCTGTATTTGATTTGTCCGGTTTGTAACCGGTGTAATTTTCATTGTGTTATTGGCGCCGGTTTGCGACCGGTGTCTGTGAACAATTTTCAAAAAGAAAATAAAGTCTGTATTTGAATTTTCCGGTTTGTAACCGGTGTGATTTTTTTACATTTGATTCTTCTTCTCCCACGGTTGAAACCGTGGGCTATGAAAGATGTTGAAAGCGTTGAAATTGTAAAATGCTGGAACAATCTTTTATTTGCGCCGGTTTGTAACCGGTGTGATTTTTCAATTTGTTTTATCAATGATTAATTCAAATTGTTTTTACTGAGCAAGATATTCTGGGGCATTTTTGTTTGCTTATTTTGTTATATTTGATTTAGTAAATGATTACCTTAAACAATATTAAAAATACCTTAATTCAGCTCAAGCCTGAATTGCAAACAAAGTATCATGTCAAAACATTAGGAATTTTTGGTTCTGCAGCTAGAAATGAGTTGACACCTCAAAGTGATATTGACATCATTGTTGAATTTGACCAACCTATAGGCATTACATTTATTGATTTGGCTGATTATTTAGAAACGAAAATGAAATACCCTGTTGATTTGGTGTCTCAAAAGGGAATTAAGCCACAATATTTTGCTTCAATCGAGAAAGAAATTATTTATGTCTAAAAGAACGCCTTAACTGCTAATTCAAGACATTTTGGTAAGTTGTCACAAAATCATATTCTTCTTCTCCCACGGTTGAAACCGTGGGCTATGAAAAATCTCAAAGCATTGAAATTGTAAAATGCTCTAGCAAATTCCACTTCCTAATTTCTTATTCCATATTCCTTATTCCTTATTTCTTATTTCTTATTTCTTATTTCTTATTTCTTATTTCTTACGCTCCAACTGAAACAAAATCAAATATCTCCCAATAAAAAAGAGCCCATTTAAAAACGAGCTCTTCATTGTAAAATATATTTTTAAAAAAGATTAATGCTGGTGATTATGCTGCATCGCATTTAATTCATCAGGTGTAACTTTTTTAGATTCTGTTTTTACCTGACCTTCCATGAAACTAAATAATCTTTCGGTGATTAATCTTCTATAAGTAGCATCTATTTGCTTCTCATCCTTCATCATTCTGTCGATATAGCTATCCAACCAGCTCATGTCTTCACCCATATTCATTTGTCCGAAATAACGCATTACTTCTTCTTTCATATGCATTCTTAAATCCTCATCAGTAACATCAAGTTTGTTTTCTTGAATTAACTTATCGCTTATTAATGTCCATTTCAATTGATTGCTAAATGTTGGGTATTCTTTTTCTGCTTCTTCGGCAGTTTTAGGTTTTTCGCCGCCTGTTTGTAACCATCTTTTTAAAAATTCTTCAGGAAATTCCATTGCGGTTTTTTCCAACAACAAATGATACAATTGATCGTGAAGTTGATTTTTTGATTGGCTTTCCCAATGTTTTTCAATTTCTCCTTTTAATGTGTCGCGTAATTCAGCTTCAGTGGTAATTCCTTTTCCTGGATAAACTTCATTGAAAAAATCTTCATTTAATTCACGTTTTTCAACCAAGCCAATTTTTACAATATCCAATTTAAAATATTTAGCAGCCGCTTCTTTATCGTTCTTATCCAATCCCAAATCATGAAGCATCATGTCAAGCTTATCTCCTTCAAACGTTTTACTCAATTGAAATACAACGCAATCTGCCATTTTTTTACCCATCAATTCTTTTTGCATTTTTGGGGTAAAATATTTTAGCAAAACAGAATTTTCTTTGCTGATGCCACCTTCAACTGTGTTTCCTTTTGAATCACATTCTGTAAACAACACGTTCAACACATTTTCCTCATTGTCGATTGCATCTGGCTCAGTCATGTTTCCGCCTTTGATTTGCATGCGGTTGATTTCTTCCGAAACCATTTCGTCATTAACTTCTACGTTATTTATGGTTAAAGATTCTTTAGAAAAATCAAGCAATTCAAATGTTGGCTTTAATCCAATTTCAAATGAAAAATCATAATCTTGAGGATTACTTACATCCATATTGTTGAACTCTTGAAGAGGTAAAGGTTGACCAAAAATATCGGGCTTTACTTCATTCAAATATGTGTACAATTTTGATTCAACCGATCTTAATACTTCTTCATTGAAAATAGAAGGTCCGTACATTTTCTTAATCATCCCTACAGGCACCATTCCTTTTCTAAATCCAGGAATATTGGCTGTTTTGCTGTATTCTTTTATTTTCTTTTCGAAATTTGGTAAATATTCCGTTGTAGAAACTTTTACGGTTAGCTTATCGGTTAATAACCCGACGTTTACTCTTTCAACTGTAGACATTGATATTCGTTTTTTTGCGATTTAGATAAAAAATTAAAGTTGATAAGTCAAACGGTTAAAGTAATGAAACAAAACAATAACGCAATCAACTTATCAACTTCATGTGTGCGGATGATAGGGGTCGAACCTACATGCCTCGCGGCGCCAGATCCTAAGTCTGGTGCGTCTGCCAATTTCGCCACATCCGCGTAGATTGCAAAATCAACATATTATTATTAGTGCAATCGGGGGGCGAATTTAAGACTTTTCTTTAAAAAACAGCATTAATTTTTAAAGTAATTTTAAATGTAAGTGTTTTGCGCTTATGAAAAAATTCAAGGAGTTCAAAGCTATCAAAGATTTTAACCTTTAACCCGGATTTTGCAGTTGAAATCTATTACAAGAAAAAAATGCTGCAAATACAACCGTTTGCTTGACTTTTTGATCTTACCATATTTCAATATGTTCTCAACCAAAAAATCGGCTCAAACACTTGTCTTTATTGCCTTTTTCCCTTTCATCACGATTCCAACTGCAAAATCCGGGTTTAAAAAATTAAATCATCCCTCTTGAATGTAAAAAAAAAAGGTTTAAAAAGTTTAATAATCAATGTTGGCTATCCTACTTAAATTTTCAAACTTTTTAAACCTTCGTGTTTCTTTGCCTTTGAAACAACTTTACATTTTAACTGCTTTTATCACTTTTTCTTCATCATCCTGATGAATAATAACCATATACACCCCCGATTTAAGCTCAGATCCAATCTGATTAATTTGATTTGATTTAGCTAAAAATGATTTAACCATCTGTCCATTGACATTCATCACTTTCACAACAATGGGAGAAGGTTTATTAGAATTGATTTTTAAATTAAAACTTCCGGAACTTGGATTGGGGTACAGTTGTGCTTCTAAATTTTGCGGGGTGCTATTTAACACTTGAGTCCTATTTGTATTATTGTTTACAACATACAAAGTGTTGTTTATTTTGCAACCTATTGAATTAAGGGAAAATGACTTGGCGGCACTTTGAGCACCACAAGATGATTGACCTTTCACCGACAAAACACCTCCATTGAAACCGGCATTGAAACGAATAGTGATGCTAGAGCTGTCTGCTGAGGCAGATATGATACTCGTATTTGCAGGCTTCGTCCAGCGAAATAATGTTGCGGTAGTTTGCGAAAGGGTTGGTGCTGCTACCAATACCGAGTAGGATATCGTGTTATTAATGCATGCGATATTAGATCCCGTCCCTGAGACGATGCTTGTAGGTGTGGGTGGCAAGTACTGAAGGGTTGTACTAATATTTGCACCTAAGGTTCCGGTACAAGTATTCACGCCCCTTACTGCAATGTTGCCCCCAGTAAACCCTGCATTAAATTGTACGTTTATGGTTGAACTATCTACGTTAGCTGAGACAATCGACACGTTGACAGGCAGGGTCCATCTGTAGCGACCGATATTGGTTTGAGTGGCGGTGGGCGTTGCTGCAACAGCAGTAAACGTTTTTGAAACGCCTATACAAACGGCAAAATTTCCGCCAAGTGTGGTAATAGCAGCAATGTTGGTCGGGATGGTGTTGGCATACAAAATGGCTGTTTTGGCCACACTAGATGAACAAATCCCCACAGATTTCACGCACAATGTATCCCTTAAGAAACAGGCATTAAATGTTACAGTTACAGCAGTATCATTTACACCCAATGGATTGAGGTGTGTGATACTTGCCAAAATACCTCTCTTCAAACTCCAATCATAAGAAATTGCATTGGCTACTTTTTTGATACGATAGGTTTCACTCACCAAACCACTTACATTGGTAACAGCCGGAATTGAAGTTGGACTGAATTGTTTTTGAATCGCCGCTGGTACAAGAGGTGTAGAATGAATAGATATTTTCACCGTATCCTTACAAGTATTGATACCATTACTAACGGTAGCGATATACGAAGTGGTGGCGGTTGGGGTTACGGTGATGGAAGATGTGGTGGCACCGGTGGACCAAAGGTAAGAGGAAGCACCGGTGTATAGCTGCTGAATTTCAGATGTAGAGAGGGCGCGTTTGTAAATGGCTATGTCGTCGAGTTTGCCTTTTAAAATATTTCCTCCCCATCCTGCTCTTCCAAAAAACAATCCAACATTGCTATTTGATATAATGTTTATATTTGACTTTGTTGAGATCAACCTACTATCCAAATATAGTTTTGATGTGGATCCTGTTTTTGTCCAAGCGATTTGATGCCACTCGTTAAATGGGATTGTTGAATCAGTAAAATGTGCATTATTAACATTACTATAATGTTCACGCACTACGCCATAAATTATATTCAACTCATATCCTATAGTACCGTCATGATTTGATACTAGCGAGGAAGCATTTGAAACATTACTATTGTACCAAAATACTTTTGAAGTAATGGTAAATGTATCTCCTAATAAAATATTTGGCGTTGTAATATAACCTCCAATTTGTGAAAGATTATAAAATTCGTAAGCCTTACCCACATTACCAAACCTATCCGTCGTCAACGTTGCTCCATTCACCGTTCCATTATTTCCATTTCCACTTTCATCATTGGCGTTGCCATTGAAAGGCCAGTAACCAACCAATCCGCTTCTCAAATTTGCAGGCAAAACAGATGATGGAGCAGCATTATTATTAACGGAAAGTGTCAAGCTAGTTCCTCCACAAATAGTTGTATCATTCTGCAAAATTTTAGGATTAAACAAACTTACATATACACTATCCTTTGCCGTACAAATACCATTGTTGACAGTGCATTTGTACCAGCCACTGCTTGTAACTGTTGTAATTGCAGTATTTGC
>VFKL01000082.1 GCA_009885535.1 Chitinophagaceae bacterium
TACGTTTTTGTTTACCCCTAATGCTAAAAATCCTGCTTTCAATATGTAAAATATCTTCCTTTTCATCGTAATTCATAATTGCAAATAAACAATACAGCATTTTATATAAAATGATTAAAACACCAGATTTGAAAGTGAATTTTCTTTTAAAAAATTGGGGTGATTTAAAGGTTTAAAACGATACGCTGGTTTAACGGTTTAATTTGCTTCGCTGGTTTAAAGGTTGGAAGTATTTTTCGTTTTTTGCGGTGTTGAATCTTTTGTGAATTGGATTGAAAAATTTGTGCGATTTTTTTTATGTCGCCCCGCAGGGGCTTTAACACATCATCAAACCATTATGCAATTTATATATCACCCCGCTGGGGTTAATGTATGCTCATCATTTTTCGGATGCTCAAGCTCCCTTCACCTTTCGGGGGAAGGGTTGGGGAAGGGGGCTATAAACCATTAAACCAGCGAAGCGAATTAAACCAACGAAGTGATTTAAACCTATTCCTTTCGGGGGAAGGGTTGGGGAAGGGGGCTTCTACTCCAAATCCTCCTTCGCCATCATCAACTCATTATAACTGTGGTTGTCTTTGGCATTTTTCGCTTCTATCATGCCTTTTTCATAGGTTGAAATCGCTGTTTCATTTTCACCAATTCGCTCGTATAATTTACCCAAATGATAATATGACCCTACATACTGCGGATTATCGTTTAATAATGACACAAATTGCTCCAATGCCAAATGGTCGTTGCCAATTTTGATGTATTCTAGGGCTAAGGCATGCTGTAAAAAGCTATCCTTCCCATTTGTGTTAAGCATTTCCAATATTTTTTCTATCCGATTCATAACAATGTTTTTTAAACAACCCAATGGAATTATATTTGCACTCTAATTAGAATCTGAAATTGTTCAGAAATTAATTCACTAAAATAATCATCTATTTATGAAGATATTGATTTGCATTAGTAAAACACCCGACACTACGTCAAAAATAGCTTTCACAGACAACAACTCAAAATTTTCTACTGATGGTGTTCAGTGGATTATTAACCCATATGATGAGTGGTACGCATTGGTTAGGGCAATCGAAATCAAAGAAGCAGATCCTTCAACAGTTTTACATTTGGTGCATGTTGGTGGTGTTGAAAGCGACCCTATTATTCGTAAAGCGTTTTCTCTTGGTGGCGATCAAGGGTTTCGTATAAATTCAGATATTGCAGATAGCTTTTTTGTTGCCGGTCAAATTGCGCAAGTGGCTATAGAAGGCAATTACGATTTGATTTTTACTGGAAAAGAAACCATCGATTATAATGGATCTTCTATTGGCGGAATGATTGCCGAATTTTTAGATATTCCTTTTATTTCTCACGCAGTGAAATTTGACATGGCAAATGGTAATGCCATAGTTGTTAGAGAAATTGATGGTGGAGAAGAAATCGATTCAGCCCCTTTCCCGCTTGTAGTTAGTTGTCAAAAAGGCATGGCCGAACAACGCATTCCAAATATGAAAGGCATTATGGGCTCGAAATCAAAACCATTAAATGTTGTTGAACCTGTTGACATTTCACCTTTAACATCGGTTGTTTCATTTGATTTACCTCCAGCAAAAGTTGGTGTAAAATTGGTTTCTGCCGAACATCCAGAAGAATTGATACGTTTACTAAACGAAGAAGCAAAAGCCATCTAAGTTTCAGCGTTAATTCATTCGCAGTTTTTAATTTTTTAATTTTTACTTTTAAATTTCCATCATGAGCGTTTTAATTTTTATAGACATCGCAGAAGGCAAAATAAAGAAAGCTTCATTCGAAGCAGCCAACTACGGTGCTGCAATAGCTCAACAATTGGGCACATTTGCATCTGCCATTGTTTTGGGTAAATCTGAGGACCTTTCAACATTAGGTAATTACGGCATTTCAAAAGTGTACAATCTTTTAAATGAAAGCATACACCATTTTGATGCACAAGTTTTTACCAAATTGATTGCAGATGCCAATGAAACAATTGGAGCCAATGTGTTTGTGTTTTCTAACACTACTACCGGAAAATCAGTTGCGCCTCGTTTAAGCGTAAGATTGAAAGCTGGTTTGGTTTCGGGTGCTGTTGCTTTACCGGATACTTCTAATGGATTTGTGGTTAAGAAATCGGTTTTTAGTGGAAAAGCATTTGCACATATTGCCATTAATACCGACAAAAAAATCATTGCATTAAACCCCAATTCTTTTTCTGTTATTAAAACGGAAGGCGTTGCAGAAGTTGTGGTTTTAAATCTTGAAATACCTGCTGCTAAAATTGCAGTACAATCTGTAAATAAAATTATTGGTGATGTGCCTTTGAGCGAAGCTGATATTGTGGTAAGTGGTGGACGTGGTTTGAAAGGTCCTGAAAACTGGGGAATTGTAACCGATTTAGCTAAATTATTGGGTGCGGCTACCGCTTGTAGTCGTCCGGTTTCTGATATTCACTGGCGCCCACATCATGAGCACGTTGGACAAACTGGCCTTGCCATTGCGCCAAATTTATATATTGCCATAGGAATTTCTGGTGCCATTCAACATTTGGCTGGTGTAAATAGAAGTAAAACAATCGTAGTTATCAATAAAGATCCAGAAGCACCATTTTTTAAAGCCGCCGACTACGGAATTGTTGGTGATGCCTTTGAAGTGGTACCAAAAATGATAGAAGCAATAAAAAAATTAAAAGAATCAGTATAAATAATTGATTTTTATCTTATTTTACAATCGTTCAATGTTTATTGAATGATTGACTGATTTTTTATTGGTAACAAAACTCCTTTCGTTAATGAAAAAGATTGAACTTGAAATAGTGGCTTTATCACATAGCATTACCCAAACACATTCTTATGCTGTGGTATTGGGAGAAATAAATGGATTAAGAAGATTGCCGATTGTAATTGGTGGATTTGAAGCGCAAGCCATCGCCGTTGCGTTGGAAAGAATGAATCCAAGTCGTCCATTGACGCATGATTTGATGAAGAATTTTATGATAGCCGCAAATGTTGACTTACATGAAATTATCATCAATGACTTACAGGAAGGTATATTTTTTGCCAAGCTGGTTTGTAGTTCAGCCAATGATACCATTGAAATTGATTCTCGTACTTCAGATGCATTAGCCATGGCCGTTAGATTCGGTTGCCCAATTTACACGTATGAAGATATATTGGTACAAGCCGGCGTAATGATGGATGATGATAATAAAAAATTAGAACCATCAAGTACATTCAAAGGCAAAGCATCGGTAACTACTGAAACCGGCGGAACAGATAATTTAAAAGCAATGAGCACAAAAGAACTTAACGAATTATTGAATGTAGTGCTTGAACAAGAAGATTATATCAAAGCGATTTCTATTAGAGATGAGTTGAAAAGAAGAGATTGATAAATTGAAAATTCAAAATTCAAAAGTGAAAATTCAAAATTTTCGAAATATGGTTTTCACTTTTTACTTTTTATCCGCAGCGACGGACAGGCTTTTTAAATTTTTACTTTTCCCCAGATCATCAACCCTCAAGATGGTTAATTCAACAGTTTAAAAATCGTAAATCATGGTTGCTTTTCCCAATGCAAAAATAAATTTGGGTTTAAATATTCTTGGTAAGCGAGATGATGGGTTCCATGATTTAGCGACTGTTTTTTTTCCAATTAAATTACAAGATGTTATTGAAGTAGTAGAATCTAATAACGAAAAAGAATCCATTGAATATAGCCAAACTGGAACTGAAATTTCTGGCGATGTGAATGATAATCTTTGTATAAAAGCATACCATTTACTCAAAAAAGATTTCCCTCATTTGCCTGCAGTAAAAATGCATTTACATAAAAAAATCCCGATGGGCGCAGGTTTGGGCGGCGGTTCTGCTGATGGTGCATTCATGCTGAATTTGCTCAATAAAAAATTTGAGCTTGGGATGGATAAAGCATCTTTATCAAATTTGTCGTTACAATTGGGAAGTGATTGTCCATTTTTTATTTACAACAAACCTGCATATGCTACAGGTCGTGGTGAAATTATTTCTGAGATTGATATTGATCTTTCCAATTACCATATTTTAATTGTAAATCCAGGTATTCATATCAATACGGGTTGGGCTTTTAAATCGCTTCAACTTGCACAAAACCATAACGATTTATTGGAGGTGATTCAAGCGCCTATTCAATCCTGGAAAAACAACTTGACAAATGATTTTGAAGTTCCTGTTTTTGCTGCTTATCCTGAAATCGCTCAATTGAAACAACAACTCTATGATTTAGGTGCTTTATACGCTGCAATGAGTGGAAGCGGAAGTACCGTATTTGCTATATTTGGAAATAAATTAAAAGAAGAAATTAAATTTCCTGAAACATACTATGTAAAATGGGTTTAAACTTTTACATTTGCCTATCAATTCGAAATACATGATAACATTCCTTTCCTCGAATCTCGATTTACTGAATCATCGAGGATAATATTTTTTCCGCCTCCTGAATGGGGGCTAAGTTCCTATTCTTTTTTTTAATTTTCACCTTCTATTTTTTACTTTAAAATTTTCAACATGCATTCATCTGAAGTGCTTAGTACCCAATCTCAATATTTTTTAGACCTCGAAAATAAATACGGTGCGCATAATTATCATCCTTTGCCAGTAGTATTAAAAAAAGGAAAAGGGATTTATGTTTGGGATGTGGATGATAAAAAATACATGGATTTTTTAAGTGGATATTCTGCTGTTAATCAAGGTCATTGTCACCCGAAAATTATCGATGCGATGGTGGCACAGGCTTCCGTATTAACGCTTACTTCAAGGGCATTTCACAATAATTTACTGGGCGAATATGAAAAATATATCACCAACTATTTTGGTTACGATAAAGTATTGCCCATGAACACAGGTGTTGAAGGTGGTGAAACGGCTATTAAACTTGCCAGAAGATGGGGATATACCGTAAAAGGCATTGAATCAAATCAAGCGAAAATTGTTTTTGTAGACGGTAATTTTTGGGGTAGAACAATGGCTGCAATTTCATCATCAACCGATTCTAGCAGTTATAAAGATTTCGGTCCTTTTATGCCTGGTTTTGAAATTATTCCATACAATGATTTAGCAGCATTGGAAGTTGCTTTACAAGATAAAAATGTGGCTGGGTTTATGTTTGAGCCCATTCAAGGCGAAGCAGGTGTAGTGGTTCCGGATGAGGGTTATTTAACAGGAGTAAGAAATTTATGCACAAAATACAATGTGCTGATGATTGCCGATGAAATACAAACCGGTTTGGCGCGCACGGGTAAAATGTTGGCTTGCGATCACGAAAATGTGAAGCCCGATATATTGATTTTAGGTAAAGCTTTAAGCGGAGGCACGATGCCGATAAGCGCCATATTGGCTAATGATGAAATCATGTTGACCATCAAACCTGGTGAACATGGAAGTACTTATGGTGGAAACCCATTGGCTTGTAATGTAGCCATAGCCGCACTTGAAGTGCTAAAAGAAGAAAATCTTTGCGAACAAGCCGAAAAAATGGGACAATTGTTTAGAGATGAATTAGCAAAATTGGAATCGCCATTTATTTCAACTATTCGAGGTCGTGGTTTATTAAACGCAATTGTTATAAAGCACGAAGATGCCGATGCCGCATGGAAATTATGTGTTGAGTTGAAAAACAATGGACTTTTAGCTAAACCAACACATGGTGATAAAATTAGGTTTGCGCCACCTTTAATCATTACCGAATCAGAAATAATTCATTCTATTGAAATCATAAAAAATAGTTTGAATTGTTTGAATTAATCAAAAGAAAATGTGATTAATCAAATTCGTATTAAATCGATAAGCTTGGTTTTTTAATACAACCCATTTGAAATAATTACTTAAATTTTAAACATTACTATAAAATAAAAACAATCCATATTTTTGCACCAAATTTTTAACACATGAACTTTCAACTTTCAGAAGAGCACTTAATGATTCAACAAGCCGCAAGAGATTTTGCAAAAAACGAATGTTTGCCTGGCGTAATCGAGCGTGATGAACATCAGAAATTTCCAAAAGAGCAAATTGAGAAGTTAGCTGACTTGGGATTTATGGGTATGATGGTAAGTCCGGAGTATGGCGGTAGTGGTATGGATACCATCAGTTACGTGTTGGCTATGGAAGAAATCAGTAAAGTGGACGCAAGTGTTAGCGTTTGTATGAGTGTAAACAACAGTTTGGTTTGTTATGGTTTGCAAGTTTACGGTAACGAAGCGCAGAAACAAAAATACTTAGTCCCGTTGGCTCAAGGTAAAAAAGACGAAGAGTTATATATCGGTGCATTTTTATTAAGTGAGCCAGAAGCCGGTAGTGATGCTACTTCGCAAAGTACAACTGCAGAAGATATGGGAGATTATTATTTATTAAACGGAACAAAAAATTGGATTACAAACGGCAATAGCGCTAGTGTGTATTTGGTTATTGCACAAACGAATCCTGAAAAAGGAAGTAAAGGCATCAATGCATTTATTGTAGAAAAAAATTGGGATGGGGTAGTAGTAGGTGCAAAGGAAAATAAACTAGGCATTAGAGGCAGTGATACACATACCATTTTATTCAACGATGTAAAAGTGCCTAAGGAAAACAGAATTGGAGAAGATGGTTTCGGATTCAAGTTTGCCATGAAAACCCTTGCTGGCGGAAGAATTGGCATTGCTGCACAGGCATTAGGCATTGCATCAGGGGCGTATGAATTATCGTTAGCATATAGCAAACAAAGAAAAGCTTTTGGTACAGAAATTATGAACCACCAAATCATTCAATTTAAATTGGCCGATATGGCTACAAAAATTGAAACATCCAGATTGTTGTGTTTAAAATCAGCATGGGAGAAAGATAATGGCATAGATTATACGTTAAGCAGCTCAATGGCAAAAGTGTTTTCAAGTGAAACGGCTATGTGGACAGCAACTGAAGCCGTTCAAATACATGGTGGTTATGGATTTGTAAAAGAATATCATGTAGAGCGTTTAATGCGCGATGCAAAAATCACACAGATTTATGAAGGCACAAGTGAAGTACAACGTATTGTAATCAGTAGAAGTATTTTAAAATAAATTATCTTCGTTTGTTGTATATCGTTAGTTGTTCATGAATAAATTTTAAATGCCTTTTCAAACATCCGTTTATAGTTCGCTAAAGAATCAAATAGATTCGAACGTTACCATTGTAGCCGTTTCCAAAACAAAGCCAATTGCTGATTTGCAAGAAGCTTATGATATTGATGTACGTGACTTTGGCGAAAATTATGTGCAAGAATTGGTTGATAAATACGAGGCACTTCCAAAAGACATTCGTTGGCATTTTATAGGACATCTTCAATCCAACAAAGTGAAGTATATCGCTCCATTTGTGCACTTGATACATGGTGTAGATAGCGAAAAACTATTGATTGAAATCAACAAGCAAGGCGAAAAATTCAATAAAAAAATATCCTGTTTACTTCAGATTTATATTGCAAAAGAAGAAACCAAATTTGGATTAAATGAAGACGAGTTAGAAAGTATTATTCAGAAATTACCTCAATTGAATAATGTGCAAATCGTTGGAATGATGGGGATGGCTAGTTTTTCTTCGGATAATCAAATTGTAAAAAATGAATTTGACACATTGAAACAATTGTTTGATAAGTATTCAACTTCATCCACAGAAAATTTCAAGTTGGAAACGTTGAGCATGGGCATGAGTGGAGATTATAAAATGGCCATTCCATGTGGCAGCAATATGATTAGAATTGGCAGTATGCTTTTTGGCGAACGTGAATACAAAAAATAAATAGAGTTGTTAAAATATTGACTTTGCAAAAACAAATTCACATATTTTATTTTTCTACGTTCAGAAAATAATAACTTTAAACCTATAATTCAATTCATATGTATATCGCTATCCAATCTGAAGAAAACAAAAAAGCACTTATTTATACAACTGCAATTTGTACAATCCTAATCATTCTATTTATTTTAATCAGATGGAATACCAATCCGCCTCCCGAAATTGTTATACAGGATCAGATAGAAATTAACTTAGGAAATGAAGAAGAAGGATTTGGACAAGAGCAACCATTAATAAAAGGCTCTCCTACACCAGAAGTAGAAAAAAGCACCCCAAGCCCGAGCACTGCCGACGAAAATAGTAATGTAACACCTGATGACAATGCAGAAGAAAACGCTGCCGTAATTACTAAAACAAAACCCGAAAAGAAAACAACCAAATCAGATTTACCAAAAGTTACAACACCTACCAATACAAATAACACCAAACCCAAACTTACCTATCAAGGTCCCAATACGGGAAAAAATGGAAATAATGCTGATGTTGACAATGGATTCACGTCCCAAGGGAATAATCCCAAAGGTGCCGGAGATGTAGGTTCTGCCAACGGCAAACCGAAAATCATTCCAATCAACAAAGCCATGTTGAAGAATTATAAATTTGAAGATGAACTTGGTGCTGAAAAAATTTATGCAAAAATCAGGGTGTCTACTTCAGGTGTTGGAAGTTTTATTAAAATTGAAAAAAAATCGACCAGTTTCGATGCTAAATATAAAAATGCGATAATCAATTGTTTGCCAAAAATTCCTTTCGAAGCGGGTTCGCAAGCTTATGATGCGGTAATCATTTTTGATTTTAGGGTGAATTAGAAATAAGTGAAAAGTGAAAAGGAAAAAGTGAAAAGTTGTACTCCCATTTTTTTAATTTTTAATTTTGATTTTTTAATTTTAATTCATCTATTTTATCAACATTATTAAAGTTTGTAGGCCAATAAAATAAGGTTACCATTTATACCGATTGGATATCTGTAATGGTCCAATGGAATTGTCCCAAACAGCTACCACATCGGCATTATACCTGAAAATTCTGTACTAATTTATAATTCAAATTGGTACTATCTTTACCTACATGAATTACGAAGAAACCCTTGCCTACTTATTTGCACAATTGCCGATGTTTTCAAGAATTGGCGCTGCTGCATATAAAGCTGATTTAACAAATACCATTGTCTTATGCAATGCATTAAATAATCCTCAAAATAATTTCAAATCAATTCATATTGCAGGTACAAATGGTAAAGGCAGTACAAGTCATATGCTCGCCGCCATGCTTCAGCAACAAGGCTACAAAACAGGATTGTACACATCTCCACACATAAAAGATTTTAGAGAACGCATTAGAATTAATGGTTTGCCCATTTCAAAAGAATTTGTCATTGATTTTACAGAAAAAACACAATCGCTTTGCACTGAAATAAAGCCTTCTTTTTTTGAGCTAACTGTAGCTATGGCTTTCGAATATTTTGCAGAAAATAAGGTAGATATTGCCGTTATAGAAACCGGATTGGGTGGGCGTTTGGACAGTACCAATATTATACATCCAATTTTGAGTGTTATTACAAATATTGGAATGGATCACACCAATTTACTTGGCAACACGCTCGAACTAATTGCATACGAAAAAGCTGGAATAATAAAAGAAAACACGCCGGTAATCATTGGAGCATACTTGCATCAAACAAAAAATGTTTTTGATTCAAAAGCATCTGAAATGAATGTAACGCCTATTTATGCAGATGATTTGTATGAGGTACAAAAAGTAAATGCTAATAAAAATATTGCGACATATAATGTAACAGACACAAGCAATTTACATTCGGAAGTTTTCGAATTGGATTTGATGGGGGCATATCAAATGAAAAATTTAAAAACCGTATTGGCTGCTGAAAAAATATTGCATCAATTAGGTTTTACAATTAGTAACGAAAATGAAAAACATGCACTTGCCAATGTAAAGAAACTAACTGGTATGCGTGGCCGATGGGATGTGGTTGGTCATTCTCCAACTATTATTCATGATGTGGGACATAATAAAGACGGTATTTCCGAAATCATTAAGCAGCTCAAACAAGACTATACGAATTCAAAATATCATTTTGTTTTGGGTTTTGTACATGATAAAGACATTTCTGAAGTTTTATCATTATTTCCCAAAGAAGCAACTTATTATTTTACAAATGCACATATACCACGGGCGCTTCCTTATGATGCTTTGCAATTAATGGCAAATGAAATTGGTTTGTTGGGAAATGGCTTTGATGATGTGAATATGGCGATAGAATCTGCAAAGAATAATTCAAAACCAGAAGATGTAATTGTTGTATGTGGTAGTTTTTTTATTATTGCTGAGATAGAAGCAGCCCCCTTCCCCAACCCTTCCCCCAAAAGGTGAAGGGAGCTTGAGCATTCTGAAGTTCAAAACTTCCATAAGTTTGAAAAAGACAAAAACGGAAAATGCTTTCAACTTCCCCCTTGGGGGATTGAGGGGGCTGAACCTTTATAAGTGTAAGGTTTCTAATTTGTTGAATCCATAAAACAAACACAACGCGTGCATACTTTGCATGAATTTACACTGATGCAACAATTCTTTTACTTCTGCTAAAGATTTTAATTGGATGGAGATTTCTTCATTGCTATCAAGTGATTGAACGTTGGTTTTTATGCCACCTGTAGCTAAAAAAAGTTCGGTGAAATTATTGAGTACGCCTGGATTTGCGGCGGTATTTCCAAGATGATAAACGTCTTTAAAAGTATAGCCAGTTTCTTCTAATAATTCTCTTTTTATGCCTTCAAAAATATCTTCACCTGCTTCGATAAATCCACCGGGTAGTTCAAGAATTTCTTTAGAAATGGGATGTCGATATTGAGATATTAGGATTACTTCATTTTCTGCTGTAATGGCCATTGCTGTTGCACTTGGCGGAAGTTCAACCACAAAATATGGGTTTACAATTTTTCCGGATGCAAGCTGATAGGCATCTATTCTTGCATTGAAATATTGATGTTGACTGATGTATTCGGATGAAATGATTTTTGTTTGCATAAAAAATTATTGCCAATTCATTTTAGTTCTCAATGCTTGAATTTGTGCAACATGATGCTTTCCATGCCATGCGTATAATCCAAAAACAAACCATAAACTCATTTGTCTGTTGTATTCAGGATGATGTAAGGTATTGTTCCATTGAGAATCAGTAACATTTGATAGCAAAACATGCAATCTTTGGTGTAAGGCATGAAGCAAAGTGATAGACACATTTATAGGCACTTCAATAACGTCTGGCATTATCGCCCAATCGTCTTGATTGTAAGGCTTTATGGTTGGGTTTTCTTCAGTCAATGCGAGCTTGCATCTGATAAAGGCGTTCATGTGACTATCTGCCAAATGATGCACGATTTGTTTGATGCTCCAACCGTCTTCACGATAAGAAGTGTTCAATTGATATTCGTCTAAATTAAGAACTGCATGCTCTAATGAACTTGCTAAAAACTTAATATCAAGCAGCCAATCTATGATTAAAGTTTCAGAGATTGGCTGCTCAGTATATTTACCAATTGGATAAATTGATTCGTCCATTATTTTTTTATTGCTGGTTTGATTTCTTTTAGATCGATTTCGAAAATCAACGTTGAGAATGGAGGTATTGAAGCACCTGCGCCTCTTTCGCCATATCCCAATTCACTAGGAATGTATACTTTCCATTTTGAACCTACAGTCATTAATTGCAAGATTTCTGTCCAGCCTTTTATAACACCACCCAACGGAAATTGAGCAGGTTCACCTCTTTTAACCGAATTGTCAAATTCTGTTCCGTCGATTAAAGTACCCACGTAATGAACAACAACCGTATCTTCTTTTGTTGGTCTCATACCATTTGGATCACCCGCAGTTAAAACTTCGTATTGAAGTCCATTAGGCAAAGCAATTACGCCTGATCTTTTCTTACAGGTTTCTAAAAATTCAACCCCTTTAGATTTCAAAGCTTCTGTTTTTTTCTGGTTGTATTCTTGTAATTTTTGTTGAAGTGTCATACCTGCTTGTTCTGGTGTCATTAATGTTTTATTGTTTGCCAATACATCGCTCATGCCTATCATCATTAAAGGTAAATTTAATTGACTGATGCCTTGGCTTTTTAATTGATTTGCAATGGTGATTCCTGCTGCATAACTAAAGCTGTCTATTGATGACATCATCTGAATCCCTTCGCTTTTTGTTTCTTTCTTTTTTTTCTGAGCCATTAACCCAGCATTTATCATGCTTAAACATAGCATGCTTAAAATTACCTTTTTCATATTTTATTTTTTTTGTTTATAGTTTAGGTGATTAATTTTTATTCGGCACGCATTTCATGTCCTGTTAAATGAATGAAAACGTCTTCAAGATTCGCAGCTTTCACTTGCTTTGGCCTTTCAAATCCGGCGGCTACCAATTCGTCAATCATTTTATCGGGCGAATCCATTTTAATGATTTTTCCTTCATCCATAATTGCAATTCGATCGCACAATTGCTCTGCTTCATCCATATAATGTGTAGTAATAATAACGGTTGTGCCATTATTTCTTATATCTTTTATCAAGTCCCAAAGATTTCTTCTCGCCTGTGGATCTAAACCAGTGGTTGGTTCATCTAGAAAAATAATTTTTGGTTTGTTGATTAAAGTTGTTGCAATTGAAAAACGTTGTTTTTGTCCGCCACTCAATTCCTTAGCTTTGTTTTTTGCCTTCTCTTCTAAATTTACTTTTTTTAAAAGTTCGATTGGGTCAACCGGTTGATTGTATAATCCACCAAATAGTTTGATGAGCTCAATTAAATTTAAGCCAGGATAAAATCCGGATGATTGCAATTGAACCCCAATTATTTTTTTTATAGAAGCTGCATCTGTATCAATATCAAATCCATCAACAATAATCTTTCCTGAAGTTTTTTGTCTTAGTGTTTCAATAATTTCAAGTGTAGTAGATTTACCGGCACCATTTGGACCCAACAAGCCAAATATTTCGCCTTCAAATACATCAAAAGAAATGGATTTAACGGCATGAAATGTGCCATAATCCTTAATCAAATCCTTTACTGAAATTATAATTTTTTCGTTCATTTTTTATTGGAATCAAATTGTGTTTTCAAATTCTTCCATCATAAGTTTACTTCCAATAAACATTGGCGTACGTTGATGTATCTCAGTGGATTCAACTTCTAAAATTCTGATTTTACCATTGGTAGCTTTTCCTCCAGCAATTTCTACAATAAATGCAAAAGGGTTGCATTCATATAGCAGTCTTAATTTGCCCTTGGGTTTGTCTGTTGTGCCAGGATACATAAATATACCACCCTTAATTAAATTACGATGCACATCTGCTACCATGCTGCCTATGTAACGCTGCGTGTATGGGCCACCGTTATCTTTAGTTTTTTGCTGACATGCATTAATGTATTTCTGTACTTTTTCTTCGTATTGAAAGTAGTTTCCATGATTCACAGAATATATTTTACCCGTTTCAGGACATTTGATATCAGGATGGCTAAGCGTAAACTCACCAATAGATTGATCTAAAGTAAAACCATTTACCCCTCTTCTGGTGGCATAAACCATCATGGTAGAAGAGCCATAAATGATATATCCAGCGGCAACTTGCTTAATGCCTTGTTGTAAAAAATCTGCTTTTGTTGCGGGCTTTCCCAATTCACTTACCCTGCGAAATACACTGAAGATTGTTCCGATGGAAACGTTTACATCAATATTCGCACTTCCATCTAATGGATCAAATAAACAAACATATTTGGATTGATTGCTCACGGTGTCGTCGAAAACTACGATATCATCCATTTCTTCACTTCCAATTCCTGCACAACTAATGCCATGGCGTAAAACACCCATGAATTGATTGTTGGCAAATATGTCTAACTTCTTTACTTCTTCTCCTTGAACATTGGTCGTTCCATAATCGCCTAAAATGTCTACCAATCCGGCTTTATTTACTTCCACATGCACTCTTTTTGCCGCTAGTCCGATATCTCTAAGTAAGCCTGATAATTCACCTGTGGCATTGGGAAAATCGCGCATTTGTTGTATGGTAAATTCGTCTAAGGTTTGGATTTTTCTGTTAATCAACATAAAAATGAATGAGTTTAATTTTACGATGGTAGATTTGTGTCGCAAATGTACACTTTATTATGTTTTTGAATTGGTGTATTCAGATAAAAATATTTTAGAATTTTAATAGGCAAAAAAATGAAGATTTTCAAATTTGGAGGCGCAAGCATTAATAGCATTGAAAGGTATAAAAATACTGCTCACATTATACAATCATTTCCTGGTGAAAAAATATTGATTGTTGTTTCAGCAATGGGAAAAACCACCAATGCTTTAGAGAAAATCGTTTCCGCTTTTTTTGAAGGAAATAAAACAGAAGCGTTATTACTTTTTCAACAATTAAAAAACAATCATCTAGAATATATAAAATACCTCACGGTAAGCAATTGGCAAAAAGCGGAAGATGCTTTAAATGATTTTTTCACAGAAATTGAATGGCTATTGCATGATAAGCCTGTTCGTAGTTTTGATTATTATTATGACCAGATAGTAAGTTGTGGTGAACTATTAAGCAGCAGCATTTTGGCCAGCCATTTAATGGATGAAAAACAAAACCCGATTTGGGTGGATGTGCGAGATATTGTTAGAACAGATAAAAATTTCAGAAGTGCAAAAATTGATTGGGCATTCACAGAAAAGCGTATAATGGAAAGCGTTATACCTTTATTTGATCATTACGATATTGTGATTACACAAGGTTTTATTGGATGCACCGATGAAAATGAAAATACTACTTTAGGCAGAGAGGGTAGTGATTATTCAGCTGCCGTATTTGCCAATATTTTAAATGCGGATTCTGTTACCATTTGGAAAGATGTAGAGGCTGTGATGAGCGCCGATCCTAAGAAATTTACTAACGCAACGGTAATACATAACTTGAGTTACAATGAAGTAATTGAGATGGCTTATTATGGCGCACAGGTGATTCATCCCAAAACCATTAAACCATTACAGAATAAAAAAATACCGTTGCTGGTGAAAAGTTTTTTAAATCCCGATGCTATTGGAACCATGATCAATCATGAGCTTTGTAAAAATCTTCCGCCAATAATTGTACAAAAAGAGAAACAAGTGTTGATACAATTTAAAACGTTGGACTTCTCATTTATTGAAGAAAAAACCATTGAAAAATTATACGATTTATTTGATGATTTAAAATTAAATCCAGTAGTAACACAAAAAACAGCCATTTCTTTATGGGCTGTTTTTGATGATGTAATAGACAAAATAGATGCATTGGCATCAAATGCTTCTGCGTTTTTTGATGTTGAATTGGAAAGAAATTTATCGCTCATTACAATAAGACATTATCTCAAAGAAACCGTTGATGAACTGGCAAAAGACAAAGTAATATTGCTAGAACAAAAAACGATTTCAACTATTCAAATGTTGATGCGATAATAGAAATGTAATTAATAAAAAAAGTCACCTTCTTTTGGAAGATGACTTTGTATGATTTATGTACGTTAATCGTGAGATTTAATTTATTACGTATTCTCCTTTTCTATTGATTAAAATTACAGGAAGTTCTTTTTGTAATTCAAAATAATCAAACACCTCTTTGATGTTTTTATTGAATTTTTGAAGATATGTATTGTCTTTTATGGCATTGTTTAAATAATCCATGGAAGATTTTACATTGTATTTAATGGGATATATGTGCACGGGTATAAACTCTTGTCCTTTTGATTTTGCTGCACCTGCGATTACATATAACTCTTCTATCGGCTCATCGCTTATTGGAATGCATCCTGTAGATACACAATTTCCATGGATATAAATTGAACCGCCTGGTTTTTCTGAATCACTTAAAATACGATCAGATGCATTGGGATAATTTATACCAAGTGATAAATGATAATTGCTATTGGGATTAAATTCGTTGATGTGATAAAACCCTTCTGGTACTTGATAGTCGCCTTCCATTCTTTTTGGTCCCATCGTGCCACTTTGCATGCAAATTTTATAGGTTTTGAAAAGTACAAATTTTTGAGCTGATTCGTCTTTTACCCAAACTTCCAATTGACGATCGTATTTAAACGAACGAACATATACAGCAGATGGAGGCCAAACAAGGTTTTTGCTTTTGAATTGCTTCATTACAGAATCCTCTGCTTTTGCCAAAATTGCTGTTAATCGGTATGCAGCTTTATTATCACCCAAGTATGAATCTTGAGCGTTAACATTGAATTGTAGCAATATTAAAATTGCTAAAGTGGCTGTAAAATTGATTAAGTAGTTTTTCATAATGACTTTAAAACGAAATACAACTCAATTTATTATCTGGTTTAAAATATTTTTTGATTTTTAAAGATTTCCTCTAGATTCTTGTTCTCTTTCTAAAGCTTCAAACAATGCTTTGAAATTACCTTTTCCAAAACTTTTTGCCCCTTTACGTTGAATGATTTCAAAAAATAAGGTTGGACGGTCTTCTAATGGCTTGCTAAAAATTTGAAGTAAATAACCTTCTTCATCACGATCAATTAAAATGCCCAATTCGCTTAATGGGCTTAGGTCTTCATCAATTTTTCCCACTCTATCTAATACGGTTTCGTAGTAACTGGCTGGTATTTTTAAAAAATCAACGCCACGTTTATTCAGTTCTTTAACTGTTTCAACGATGTTATTTGTAGCAATGGCCACGTGTTGTACCCCTTCTCCATTATAAAATTCAAGATATTCTTCAACCTGGCTTTTCTTCTTTCCTTCAGCAGGTTCATTTATCGGAAACTTAACAAAACCATTTCCATTGCTCATGACTTTGCTCATCAATGCTGAATATTCCGTTGAAATGTCATTATCGTCAAAAGTTAAAATGTTTTTAAAACCCATTACATCTTCATAAAATTTCACCCAAGGATTCATTTGGTTCCAACCTACATTACCCACACAATGATCCACATATAAAAGCCCAGTTGGTTCTGGATTGTAATTTGATTCCCATTTTTTAAATCCAGGCATAAACACGCCCTTGTAATTCTTTCTTTCAACAAATAAATGAACGGTATCACCATAAGTATGAATGCCGCTTAATATTACTTCGCCATTATCATCAGTTAGCGTTTTAGGTTCCAAGTATGATTTCCCACCTCTAGAAGTTGTTTGTTTCCATGCGTCTGTGGCATCATCAACCATTAAAGCCAATACTTTTACCCCGTCTCCGTGTTTGTACACATGATCCGCAATGGCGTTGTTGGTTCTCAATGGCGTAGTTAATACAAAAGTTAATTTATTTTGTCTGATTACATAACTCACTCTATCCATTGTACCTGTTTCAGGACCAGCATAGGCTAGCGATTGAAAACCAAAAGCAGTTTTATAAAAATGCGCAGCTTGTTTGGCATTTCCAACATAAAATTCTACATAATCGGTACCTTGAAGTGGCAAAAAATCGGTTGACATAAATTGTATTTTATATTTTTTAAAAAATTGTTTATAATTGAAAAACAACAATTTGGGGCTAAAGATAAATATATTTTGTGGTGTATTTTTATTTTAACTTTTTAATAAAAAACTGTTGTTTCAACATATTGAACTGATTTGTTGAAACAAGTAGATAATACTTTTGATAAAGGGTTAAATAATCATACCGAATGGATATCTGTAATGGTTCAATAAAATCGTCCCAAACAGCTATTAAATCCGCATAATTCCAGAAAAATTCAAACTAAAAAATAAGTATAATTGGTATTATATTTGCCAAATGAAAAAAGTAGGCATTTTAGGCGGCGGTCAATTGGGGAGAATGTTGCTTCAGGCAGCAATAAATTATCCTGTTGAAACTTATATAATGGAAAATGATGCCCATGCACCTTCGTCTCATTTATGCCATCATTTTGTAAAAGGCGACATCACTAATTTCGAAGACGTGTACAATTTTGGCAAACAACTGGATGCCATAACCATTGAAATTGAGCATGTAAACGTTGAAGCGCTTGAGCAATTGGCTGCAGAAGGTGTTGTAGTTTACCCCAAACCAGAAGCATTAAAAATCATCAAAAATAAAATTCACCAAAAGAATTTTTATAAACAACATGAAATTCCCACCAGTGAATTTGTTGTTACCCAAACATTATCAGAGTTAAATAACCATATTCATTTTTTACCAGCGGTGCACAAATTAGGCAGCGGTGGTTATGATGGTAAAGGCGTTCAATTATTAAGAAAAGCCGAAGACATTTCTGTTGGATTTGATGCCCCTGCGGTACTTGAAAAGATGGTTGACATAAAGCAGGAAATTGCGATTATTATAGCGGTAGCCAATAATGGAGAAACGGCTATTTATCCACCCGTTGACATGGTTTTTGACCCCAATTTGAATTTATTGAGTTATCAAATTTGTCCAGCCGTACTACCCGAAAAAGTTTTTTGGAAAGCCGAAGCCATAGCCATTAATGTGGTAAAAAAATTAAACAGTCCGGGCATTTTCGCTGTGGAAATGTTTGCCGACAAAAACGATAATGTGCTTGTAAATGAAATCGCCCCAAGGGTTCACAATAGTGGTCATCACAGCATCGAAGGCAATTACAGCAGTCAGTTTGATATGCTTTGGCGCATCATGCTTAACTATCCGCTCGGAAACACTGAAATCATATTGCCATCGGCACTTGTAAATATTATTGGAGCAGAAAACCATGAAGGAGCTGTTGTTTATGATGGATTAAACGAAGTGCTCAAAATGGATAATGTATTTGTACATCTTTATGGTAAAGCAAAAACCAAACCGGGCAGAAAAATGGGACACGTTACTATTTTAAGCAACGAAAAACAAGAGCTGTTGCATAAAGCCAATCAAATCAAACATTGTTTGTTTGTAAAAGCAAAATCGGATTGATTTTTTGTAAAACAAATTCAAGTCCACAAATTCGTAGTTAAACTTGAAACCCTATCTTTGCGAAAATTTTTATTTCACCATTTTTATCAATAAATAACATGTCAGTTTTAGTAAACAAAGATTCAAAAGTAATCGTACAAGGTTTTACAGGAACCGAAGGTACATTTCACGCTACACAAATGATTGAGTACGGAACCAATGTGGTTGGTGGTGTTACACCAGGAAAAGGTGGTCAAACCCATTTAGACAAACCCGTGTTTAATACCGTTGCAGATGCCGTTAAGATGGTAGGTGCAAACGTAAGCATCATTTTTGTACCACCAGCATTTGCTGCGGATGCCATTATGGAAGCTGCCGAAGCTGGGGTTGCATTGATTGTTTGTATCACAGAAGGTATTCCGGTACAAGACATGGTACAAGTGAAAAATTATTTAAATGGTACTACTTCAAGATTAATCGGTCCAAATTGCCCGGGTGTAATTACGGCTGAAGAATGTAAAGTAGGTATCATGCCTGGCTTTATTTTCAAAAAAGGAAAAATTGGAATCGTTTCAAAATCAGGAACATTAACATACGAAGCTGCAGATCAAGTAGCAAAAGCAGGATTAGGTATTTCAACTGCCATTGGAATTGGTGGTGATCCAATCATTGGTACCACAACAAAAGAAGCGGTAGAATTATTGATGAATGATGATGAAACCGAAGCTATTGTAATGATTGGTGAAATTGGTGGTGGAATGGAAGCTGAAGCAGCACATTATATCAAATCAACAGGAAATAAAAAACCGGTAGTAGGATTTATCGCCGGACAAACAGCGCCTCCAGGAAGAAGAATGGGACATGCTGGTGCAATTGTTGGTGGTGCTGATGATACAGCAGAAGCTAAAATGAAAATCATGGGCGAATGTGGTATTCACGTAGTAGCTAGTCCGGCTGATATTGGTAAAACAATGGCTGAAGTGTTGAAAAAATAAACAATAGAATTGAATTTTAAATATTCACTTTCTTAAGATTATAAAGCGTTCTCATTTTCGATGAGGCACACAATTTATAAATGATGCTGTTAACTTTTAATAGCATCATTTTTTTTATAAAAAAAGTGTGGATTTTATACCGATTGGATATCTGTAATGGACCAATTTCATTTGTTCCAAACAGCTATCATATCGGCATTATACGGGTAAAAGATTGGTCTCAATAAAAATTCAAATTCGTATTTCAATGAAATTGTCCCAAACAGCTACCACATCGGAATTATACTAGGTAATTATGGACTAATTTATAAATCAATTTGTATTACATGAAATTCAAAATGTCATTTGCCATATTGTTGTTTTTTTATTGCAGTTGTTTAAAACATACTTCAAATAAAAATGCTTATTCCATTCTTAATCAAAATTTCACTCAATTAGTAGATACAATTTCTTACAAGTATAACTCGCTCCGGCCTGCGCCAAATCAAGAAGTGCTTGATGAAAAAAGAACAGCATATCCAGTAACAATATTTTATAAATTTATAGACATCAACAAATGGGATGATTTAATTATTCAGGCATTGAAAAATGATTCAATCAGAAATTGGCAATCATTTTTAGATTTATATTATAGTAATAAGCATGATGAACTTGATGAAATTGACATTAAGAAAATCAATAAAACAGGTCTTTATAAATTACACAAGAATAAAAATATCGCTATTCAGAAAATAGATGGATTTGTTGGACATGTTAAATTCTCCACTATAATTGAAGATGGACGATTTGGGTTATTCGTCATAACAATTCAAGATAATCTCAAATCTGGTGTTGAGAAATTGATACTTTTAGAGCAAACAAATAATAGCTGGAAAATAATCCAAGAAATTGAATTGACTATTTGGTAAGAATGATTTTTTCAATAGTCAAATTCAATACGGATCTTTTTTTTAATTTCAAGAAGTGATATATATATGTACTAAAAAAGACCTTATCAAAAGGTCTTTTTTAGGTTCTAGGAATGTTTTAATCCCAATTATTTATTGAATATACTTTCCAATTTTGCTTCTAAATCACTTCCGCGTAAGTTTTTACCAATTACGATTCCATTAGGATCTATCAAATAATTTTGAGGAATACTTTGTATGCCAAATTGTTGTGCAACCGCATTGCTCCAAAATTTCAAATCACTTAGTTGAGTCCAAGTTAAGCCATCATCGTTAACCGCTTTTATCCAATTGTCTTTTGACTTGTCTAAAGAGATACCTAGCACGGTGAAGTTTTTACTATTGTATTTATTAAATGCAGCTACTACATTTGGATTTTCGCCTCTACATGGTCCGCACCAACTCGCCCAAAAATCTATCAATACATATTTTCCTCTGAATGATTTGATATTAATCATTTTACCATTTGGATCTGCTTGTTCAAAATCAGGAATTGTTTTTCCCATCAAATTACCTTCTTCTACTGGAGCCGCTTTGCTTTGTGCAATTCTTTGAAGTTCAGTTTGAATAATTGCATTTGCCAATTCAGCAGTCAATTGTTTGTCTTTATTGGTCATCATATCAATAAATGCCTGACTCATTGCACCTATATTCAATGTAGTTACCCCTTGTTGTATTAAACTATTGGCAACGTTTAGCCCAATTGAATAACTAAAACTATCAACTGAATTATTTAATGGAACCCTTTGTTGTGCTTGTGTATTTTTTTCTTTTTGCTGAGCGAAAGCTAAAACGGGAAGGAAACATATAACCGTGAATAATTTTTTCATTTCTTTTAATTTATGCGATTTAAAGTATTTGCAATATTAAGTGCTTTAATGCTTTTTTCCTAATGCTAAACTTGTAAAAATTAGTTAACCACCTGATTTAAAGCTCTGCTAAAAGATAAAATCATTGAAGTGTCTTTTGTATCTGTATTTTTTTCAAAATGTTGTCCCAACTCAATCCCTAAAAAATCGGGGTGTTTAAATGATTGAAATGCAGGCGCATCTGATGGTAGAATAAATTCGCTTCCAATAAAAAATGGCTTCTCGATACTATAATTTATTAGACTCTGCCAGGCCTTACTTTCTATGGAGCAATTGCCATTGGGAAACGAATCATTGAAAATATAGTAATCACAAACCTCATCGTAGTTCTTTAAAAAATCATACAGCAGTTTGTCGTTGTTTAAATCCAAATTGAAATTTTTTATCACTTCAATTTCTTTGGATAATTTAAAGCAAAAGGTTGGCGTTTCATTTCCATTCAGTTGTATCAAATCCAAACCGAAATCTTCAATTTGTTCCAAAATAAAATCTTCAGATTGGTTTTTAAATAGGCCAATTTTTTTTGTATCAATATCAACATATTTACAATCCGATGCATCAATTTTTCCAATAACGTTATTCGAAGCATTTTCGTCAAAACACAAACCAACAAAATCAATATGCAATTTATCCATCTGCTCCATTTGTTCAATAGAGGTAATTCCACAAACTTTTATATTTATGGGCTTTTTTTGTTGTTGGATTATTGAAATTTTTTTCATCTGCGTTCTACTAAATTAAGAAAAAAGCCAATTCGAAATCAATTTTTCTCCACAGGGGGTTAAAATACTTTCGGGATGAAACTGAACCCCTTGTAAATCATAGGTTTTATGTCGTATTCCCATGATTAAATTATTGTCATCAACAGCCGTTATTTTCAAGCAATCTGGTAGGTTATTGTTTTCAATGACCCAACTGTGATAACGACCAACCATTTCTGTAGCGTTCATTCCTATGAATAAAGGCTCGTTTGTTTCAATAATTTGTATTGGGGTAGACACGCCATGAAACACGTCATCCATATTTTTGAGCGTGGCGCCAAATACTTCGCCAATGGCTTGATGACCCAAACAAATGCCTAAAATACTTTTTGTTGGGGCATAAACTTCAATGAGTTTTTTCAATAATCCTGCTTCTGATGGAATGCCTGGCCCAGGAGATAAAATAATCTTGTCGTATTGTTCATACGTTTCAATATTATGTTCATCATTTTTACACACATCTACTTTCTGATGCAATAATTTTTCAATCATATGCACCAGATTGTACGTGAATGAATCATAATTGTCGAATACAAGAATTTTGGACATGGAATGTAGTTAAATAAAAAAAGACGGAAATAGTTCCGCCTTTTTTAGTGTTGTTATATTAATTAAGCAAATTTCTTCGCGTCTTCTAAAAACTTTGCCAATCCAATATCAGTTAATGGGTGTTTTAATAAACCTAAAATTGAATCTAAAGGACAGGTACAAACATCAGCACCAGCCTCGGCACATTTAATAATGTGGTTTGGATTTCTGATAGATGCCGCAAGAATTTCTGTTTTATAACCTTGCACACTAAAAATTTGGCTCAATTGATGAATCAAATCCATTCCATCCCAACCGCTATCATCGATACGGCCTATAAATGGAGAAACATATGAAGCACCTGCTTTTGCAGCAAGAATGGCTTGTCCGGCAGAAAAAATCAATGTACAATTGGTACGAATGCCATTTTCGGTAAACCATTTAATGGCTTTAATGCCATCTTTAATCATGGGTACTTTTACCACAATATTTTTATGAATAGCTACTAATTTCTTTCCTTCAGCAATCATTCCGTCAAAATCAGTTGAAATAACTTCAGCGCTAATATCTCCATCAACCATTTCGCAAATGGTTTTGTAATGTTGCATTATGGCTTCTTCGCCTTTGATGCCTTCTTTGGCCATTAATGATGGATTGGTGGTAACCCCATCTAAAATACCTAACTCGTTGGCTTCTTTAATCTGCGCTAAATTAGCTGTATCAATAAAAAATTTCATAATATGTTTTTTAAAAAATGATTAATGCCGCTAAGGTAACAAGCAACTTTCATTCAACATTATATTATGTCATGAATTTATCTACATTTTTTAAATGATTCATGTAGGAGATTAATATCTAGCTCAACTATTAATATCTTTGAGCCCAATAATTAAAATTAAATTAAACATATGGGACCACAAATTGGGATAATAATGGGCAGCGAAAGTGATATGGAAGTGATGAAAGGCGCCGCAGAAATGCTAAAAAAATTCGGCGTACATTTCGAAATGACAATCGTTTCAGCACATCGCACACCCGATCGAATGGCAGATTATGCCAAACAAGCAAGTGCCAGAGGGTTGAAAGTTATAATTGCCGGTGCTGGTGGGGCGGCTCATTTACCTGGAATGATTGCGGCATATACCATTTTGCCTGTAATAGGCGTGCCTGTAAAATCATCCAATTCTATTGATGGATGGGATTCTGTTTTGTCTATTTTGCAAATGCCAACCGGCGTTCCGGTAGCTACAGTAGCTTTAAATGGGGCGAAAAATGCAGCGATATTGGCCACACAAATTTTGGCAACCTCCAGCCAAGATTTAGCTAACAAATTATCAGATTATAAAACCGAACTAAATAACCAAGTTTTGGAAATGGTAGAAAGAGTAAAATAGTAATTTATATCATACCTCAATCTTAGTATTTTTTTTATAGATATTCATCAACACATTCATTTCTCCTTACTTTTGTATCCAAAAAAAATATCATTATGTTGAAATTAAAATTAGCAGCATGCTTATGCATGTTCGGCATGCTTTCTCAGGCTCAAAAAGTGGCCTTTACAGAGTATGATTTAAAAAACGGATTACACGTTGTATTACATCAAGATAAAACCGCTCCAGTTGTAGCTGTTTCGGTGATGTATCATGTAGGAAGTAAAAACGAAACGCCTGATCGTACTGGTTTTGCGCATTTCTTCGAGCATTTGCTTTTTGAAGGAAGTGACAATATCAAGCGTGGTGAGTTTATGAAAATTGTAAGCAGCAACGGCGGACAAAACAATGCCAATACTACACAAGACAGAACTTTTTATTACGAATTGTTTCCATCTAACCAATTGGAAACGGGTTTGTGGCTTGAAAGTGAAAGAATGTTTCACCCAGTGATAAATGAGATTGGTGTTAAAACACAAAATGAAGTGGTGAAAGAAGAAAAACGTATGCGTGTTGACAATTCGCCATATGGTAATTTTCTTTCTTCAGTTATGGTGAAATTATTTACCAAACATCCATATAATTGGGTGCCAATCGGAAGTATGGAGCATCTTGATGCATCTACATTGCAAGAGTTTCAGGCATTTAATAAAAAATATTATACGCCAGGAAATGCAGTACTTGTAATTGCTGGAGATATAGATATTTTAAAAACTAAAACTTTGGTAGAAAGTTATTTTGCAGAAATTCCAAGTGGTCCAAAAGTAGAGCCAGTTAATGTTCAAGAAGAACCCATTACAAAAGAAATTATCGATACCGCTTATGATAGCAATATTCAAATACCAGCTATTGTAACGGCTTATCGTACACCAGGGATGACGAGCAAAGAGTCAATTGCATTGGAATTGGCATCGAGTGTGTTGAGTGGTGGACAAAGCAGTAGAATGTATACCAAAATGGTGGATACAAAAAAGAATGCACTTCAGGTAGGTAGTTTCAATTATGCTTTAGAAGATTATGGCGCTTACATTACCTATGCTTTGCCAAATGGCGCATTTGCATTGGATAGTTTACAAGCGGATATGGATGAAGAAATCAAAAAACTTCAAACAGAATTAATCAGTGATGTTGATTTTACAAAAATTCGCAACCAATACGAAAATGAATACATCGGTAAAAATGCAAAAATGTTGGGTGTTGCCGAAAATTTAGCCAATGGATATACTTTTCATAACAAGAATACCAATCAAATCAATACAGAATTAGAAGAAGTAAGAAAAGTAACAAGAGCGGATATTCAAAATGTAGTTAAAAAATACCTTAATAAAAACCAACGCGTTGTGGTTTACTATTTACCAAAAAAATAATCCATCCACATTAAATCATTTCGAAAAATAAATTATCATGAAGAAAATAATATATTTCGGTTTCGCGGCAATGCTCACCATAAACGGTTTTGCACAAACAAAAGTAGATCGCAGCAAACAACCAAAGCCAGGGCCTGCACCAACAATTACCATTAAAGATCCGGTGACTTTTAATTTGCCAAATGGCATTACCGTTTTGGTGGTAGAAAATCATAAATTACCAAAAGTTTCTGCCACTTTAAGCATTGATAGAGGTCCTATTGTAGAAGGAGAAAAAGCGGGTGTAAATGAAATTATGGGACAAATGTTGGGAGA
>VFKL01000201.1 GCA_009885535.1 Chitinophagaceae bacterium
GGACATTTGTTTGTGTTTCAATCCCTTTGCGCGCTTTGCTCCTTTGCGAGCTTTGCGTGAAACAAGATAGCCATTCAATCGGTTCTGTTTGTTTAATGATTTCAAAAGGTTAGAAGCATTTTCCAATTATTCGCTACTTCTTCTTATAAAAAAAACTTCGTGACTTTGCGCCTTCGAGCCTTCATGTCAAAAAAATGCTGCAAGCATTTCCACTTTATGGACATTTGTTTGTGTTTCAATCCCTTTGCGCGCTTTGCTCCTTTGCGAGCTTTGCGTGAAACAAGATAGCCATTCAATTAGTTCAATTTGTTTAATGATTTCAAAAGGTTGGAAGCATTTTCCAATTATTCACTACTTCTTCTTTTAAAAACTTAGTGTCTTTGCGCCTTCGAGCCTTCGAGTCAAAAAAAGCCTCCGTGTTTCAATACCTTTGAGCGATTTACTCCGTTACGTGAAACCTCACGACCTTATGGATAGGAATTAATTTTCAATATAAAAAAATAGCGCCAGTTGAAACCAGCGCTAATCCTTTAAAGATTTTATTTGAATTACACAAACATTGCTTAAAATGGTAACCCGTCACCATTTGCTTCACCCACTTGTGCATCCAAATGATTTACTCCCGACACTGGAGAACTTACTTGAGCATAACTATTTTTTTCATATGAATTTTCTTGAGCGTTGGAAGAGGATTCTTGTTGTTGTGCTCCACCTCCTTCATTGTTGTTGTTATTGCTGCTCAAAAGTTGAACATTGGTAACGCGCATTCTTAAAGTTGAAGCAGGTTGACCATCCTTATTTGCATAAGCGTCTGCCTGTGGGTAACCTTCAGCATAAACCGTACGACCTTTTGTTAAATACTGTGCTACGTTTGTTTTTTCTATCCAATAAGCACACTCAACCCAAGTCGTTCTTTCTTTCTCAACGCCTTGTGCATCTCTAAATTTTTCCGAATGTGCAACACTAAAATTAATGACGTTCTTTCCATTAACTTCTTTTACGATGCAATCTTTTCCTAAATTTCCGATAATTTGTAATTTAATCATAACGTTGTTTTTTTGTTTTTTATTAATCGATGTATCTGATTTCGTTTTGTAATTTAATTTAGATTAATTCTAAAAATTCTTGAATGAATCAATTCTTCTTCACAATTATTAAACATTTATTCTAAACTCCAAGTTCTCAGTTTTTCCCTCTGCCTCGCCGAACAAACATTTTACATTTTAATTCCCATTTCCAATTTTTCACTTTTGAATTTTCACTTTTCACTTTTCACTTTTCAATTTACTAATTCATTTTATTTTTCAAACTGGTCACTTGATCTTGTAAATTATTTACCAAATTTGCTAATGCATTTACATCCCATCTTTGTTGAGATGCCACTTTTCCGATTACAACTTGAGCCGACCATAATTCTACAATATCAGCTGTATTTATTTGATAAGGCTGAAAGCTTGGATTATCACTTTCTAAGGTGATTTTCGATTTATTTTTACTGTTTTTTTGAATCCTCTTGTACACAATTCCTTCATTTTTACTTACTACGATATATGCCATCCCATTTTTTACATCATCGATAGATTCTACTTTTTCACCTACAATAATACTACCACTTGACGTTGGCATCATACTATCTCCTATTATTTCAAATGCCCTGTAATGGCCACCTGCGAGCATAGGTAACGTAAATGTATTCAACTCATCAATAAACTCAGTATCTGCATAACTCGTTAAATATCCTGCAGCTGCTTTTACCGGTACAAAATGTATTAAGTTTCTATCTGCAGCCAAAGAAGTTTTTAACAACCTCCGTTTTTGAAGATAAGATCCTGTGCTTTCTATTGAAGATAAATCCTTCAATAAAAGCTCGTCCAATGACAATTTGAACATATCCGCTATTATTTCCAAAACATCTAATCTTGGGTCAGCACGTTCCTCTTCGTACGCACCAATTAACGACCTCTTGATATCTAATTTCTGTGCAAATTCTTCTTGCGTCCATCCCCTTAATTTTCTTAAGTACTTCAGATTTAATCCAGCTTTTGACATAATTAAACTAATTTGATTAGTACAAATATACTAAAGTTTTTAGTTTGACAAAATTTATTTTTTATTTTTATTTTTTTTATTTTTAGTTTGGTGTCACGCAAAGGTGCAAAGTCGAAAATTGGTATTGCATCCAACCTTAATCCCTTAAACTGTTAAACCAGCGAAGCGAATTAAACTTTTGTAATCCAGTATCTTTTTTTTCATTTGTTGTTTGTTGTTTCACGCAAAGCTCGCAAAGGAGGCAAATGGATTGAAACACTAACAAAAAGCCACTAAGGTGAAATGCTTGCAGCATTTTTTTGACACGACAAAGACACAAAGGCACGAAGTTTTTTTGTAAAACAAATATGCTAATAATTGGAAAATGCTTACAACCTTAAACCCTTAAACTATTAAACCAGCGAAGTGAATTAAACTTTTATTATCCAGTATCTTTTTTTTCATTTGTTGTTTGTTGTTTCACGCAAAGCTCGCAAAGGTGCGAAGGTCGCAAAGGGAAAATACTTCCAACCTTAAACTATTAAACTATTAAACCAGCGAAGCAAATTAAACTTTTGTAATCCAGTATCTTTTTCACTTTTCACTTAAACACCAAAACATAAATTTCTATAATCAACTTATTGTTTAATTTCGTTTTAAAATTTTTATATGATTAATCTTGTACTTCATAGTTTAGTTAGATGGGGTGTTCTATTTTTTGGGGTTTGGGCTGTTGTAAATGCAATTTCAGGCGTTTCAAAGAAAAGGGCGTTTTCAAAAACTGATAAATTAAGTGGTTTTTTTTTTATGATTTCTTGTGATATCCAACTATTACTCGGCATTATTTTACTGTTCACCAATGGCTGGATTGACAAAATAAAAGCAGGTATGGGTCCATTAATGAAAGACCCAACCAATAGATTTTTTGTCATTGAACATGGATTAATAATGATTATTGCTTGGGTTTTGGTTCATGTTGGTTATTCAAAAATTAAGAAATCGGCAGAACAAAACAAACACAAATTAATGCTACGCTTTTTTGGCTTAGCACTGTTCTTAATTTTAATTTCTATCCCTTGGCCTTTTAGAACTCAGGTTGCAAGGCCTTTATTTCATTGGTTTTAATAATTACCTTTTATGGCAAAATCTAAAAAAAACGAACCCGTTATTTTAATTACAAATGACGATGATATCACATCTCCCGGCATAAGAAGTTTGGTCGAAGCCGTAAAAGGTCTTGGAAAAATAGTTGTAGTAGCTCCCGATAAACCTCAAAGCGGAATGGGACACGCAATAACAATTGGCTCGCCTTTGAGAATGAATAAAATGAATTTATTTGGCGATATCGAAGCTTGGCAAACATCAGGAACGCCTGTTGATTGTGTTAAATTAGCTGTTGATAAAATTCTACACCGTAAGCCAGACATTTGCTTGAGCGGTATTAATCACGGTGCAAATCATTCTATTAATGTATTGTACAGTGGTACGATGTCGGCGGCAATGGAAGCTTCTATCGAAGGAATTCCTAGCATCGGATTTTCTTTAATGGATTATAGATATGACGCGGATTTCGAACCTTCAAAAAAAATTGTTCATAAAATCGTTTCCGAAATTTTAAAACAAAAAAAACTCGACGACCACCTTTTACTAAATGTAAATATTCCATCCGTTCCTTACAATGATATAAAAGGTATTAAAATTTGCAAACAAGCCTATGCAAAATATGAAGAGGATTTTGACGAACGCACTGACCCTCATGGAAAAAAATATTTCTGGCTAACTGGTGAATTTAAAAATTTCGACAAAGGAAAAGATACTGATGTTTTTGCCCTACAACAAAACTATGTAAGTGTTGTGCCTGTTCAATTTGACTTAACCAATTATACATTAAAAAAAGTGCTTGAAAAAAGCAAGTTATTCAAATGATTATAAAAAATATCGTTCTAGCAATTATTGGATTTTTTAAAAAAGACAATTTAAAATTGGGTTTAGTACTTGGACTTTTTGCACCAGTTTTGGGATTCCTTACTTTTAAATGGTACAAGTTTGGCATTTTTTCGATGAAAGAATTTCTCCAATTTTTATACGTAGAACCAAGCTTTAAAACATTATCCGCCGCATTGTCTATTTCCTTACTTGCCAATGCAGTTGTATTTACTTTTTACATTAATGCACTTAAAGACAAAACAGCAAAAGGAATTTTTGTAACCACCGCAGTTTATGGATTGGTTATACTTTTGATTAAAACGTTTGCTTGATTGTTATAGGTTGGATATTTTAATGAAATAGTTTATCTCAAACTATTATCCAATCTTTATTTCAACTGGAAATCCAATCTTAATTCTTTTGTTCTTAATTTGATGTTCGATATTTTTTAGAACAACCTTCTTAATGAAATAATAATAATTTATTGGCGATAACTTAACAGCGTTTTCATGTTATGGAACGTAGATTTGTGCTGTGCTCGAGAGGTGGATTCAAAGTGATTTTTTTCAATAAATTTTTACATTTTTCTCATAAGCAGTTAGTTTTGGTAATATCGGAGCCCCTATTCTTAAGGGCTCCTTCTATTTATAATTTCAACCCAGATTTTGTAGTTGGAATCGTGATGAAAGGGAAAAAGGCAATAAAGACGGGTGTTTGAGCCGATTTTTTGGTCGAGAACATATTGGAATATGATAAGATAAAAAAGTCAAGCAAACGCTTGTATTTGCAGCATTTTTTTCTTGTAATAGATTTCAAATGAAAAATATGGGTTCAAATACTTATTCTGATTCTAATTTAAATAACCCATCTACAAAATCCTGTTTATCAAACACCAAAAGATCTGTAGCTTGTTCTCCAACTCCAATAAATTTAACTGGAATTTTAAACTGATCGGCAATGGCCAATACTACCCCACCTTTGGCTGTACCGTCTAATTTTGTAATTGCAAGTGCGGTAACTTCGGTTGCTGCAGTAAAATGCTTCGCCTGCTCCAATGCATTTTGCCCAGTGCTTCCATCCAATACCAATAGTACTTCGTGCGGTGCCTCGGGTATTACTTTTTGTATCACCCGTTTAATTTTCGTGAGCTCATCCATCAAGTGGATTTTATTGTGCAATCTTCCCGCAGTATCTATTATAATAACATCCGAGTTTCGAGCTACACCACTAATTATTGTATCGTAAGCCACTGAAGCTGGATCACTTCCCATTTCTTTTTTTACAATAGGCACATTTGTTCTTTCACTCCAAATGGTTAATTGGTCTACTGCCGCAGCCCTAAACGTATCCGCAGCACCAAGTAAAACTTGTTTACCTGCTTTGCTAAAATTATATGCTAATTTCCCAATGGTAGTTGTTTTACCGACGCCATTTACACCCACCACCAAAATCACATATGGCTTATGGCCGGCAGGCAATGCATAATTTTGATAACTTTCATCCGCCGATGCATTCACCAATAGCTTTTGAATTTCTTCTTTAATGATTTTGTTCAACTCGGAAGTGTTCATGTATTTATCCTTTGCTATTCTAGCTTCCAACTGGTCGATGATTTTTATCGTTGTTGCAATGCCAACATCAGCACTCACCAATGCATTTTCTACTTCATCCAAAACTTCGGCATCAACTGTACTTTTTCCTACAATCGCTTTTGCAATCTTTCCAAAAAAACCTTCTCTTGTTTTTTGCAACCCCTGGTCAAGTGTTTCTTTTTGTTCCTTTTTTCCGAAAAGCTTATCAAATAATCCCATTTTTCATACTTTTATTTATTCTAAATTTTACCTTTTGCAAATATATTTATTCGCAATTTATGCCAATTATAATTACTTTTTAGTTTCCCACCTACGATTGACACAAAAAAATAAAGCCGTTCCATTAATAGAACAGCTTCAATATTATTAAAATTTAAACTTGAGATTATAGTCCCAAATAATCTTTTATCTTGTCTTTATGAACCATCGCCTCTTTAAAAGTATAGGCACCTGATTTAGGGCTACGTAATGTACGTATAACTTTTGTCCAGTTTTTTGCGTCTGCTGCTGCTTTCTGGTCTTTTGTTTTTATCGCGGTTTTAGCTGCTTTTGCCATTGCTATTTATTTTTTTAGTATGGAATTAATCATCCATTACTTTGTTAATGAACTATTTAATTTCTTTGTGTACAGTTACTTTTTTAAGAATTGGATTGTACTTTTTCAATTCCATACGCTCTGGCGTATTTTTTTTGTTCTTTTTAGTGATGTAACGACTAGTGCCGGGCTTACCACTTGTTTTATGCTCAGTACATTCTAGAACTACTTGTACTCTATTGCCTTTCTTTGCCATTGTATTGCTTTTTTAAATAGAATTAAATTTTACTTCCTGCAGCGCGCAATTCTTTTACAACGCTGTACAACCCATTTTTATTGATTGTTCTAATCGCTTCTGAAGACAACTTTAAGGTTACCCATTTATCTTCTTCAGCTAAAAAATAACGCTTGGTTTGTAAATTTGGTAAAAACCTGCGTTTTGTTTTAATATTTGAATGCGATACCTTATTACCTGTAATTGGTCGCTTTCCTGTTAGTTGACATACTCTAGCCATATTCCTTAATTTTGGACAGCAAAGGTAATGATTAAACTCAATTAATTCGAAATATTTTAAAGTATTTTTTTGTTTTACGTTTTTTTTCTTTCGAATCTCTAAATCTTTACGTTGAAAAGCATCCTTTTACAATTTTTCTATTGCTTTTTTTGTGTCATTTTTTCTCTGCGCATTTGTATAAATACCGCTAAGAAAATCAAACCAAGCCCCAAATAAAAATAACTATTGAACATTTGATGCTCTTTTAAAATCAAAAACGCAAATATTACGCCATAAACCGGCTCCAAATTATACATTAAGTTACAGGTAAACGCAGAAATTTTCTTCAACGCATTTAGTTGTAAATTAAATGTAAGTACGGTACAAAATCCTGCTAATATAACCAACCAAAAAATGTCTGTGTTTTTAGGCAAATAATATTCTGGCTTGTAATTCATAAAATAAAAAGGCAATATGGCCGAAAGTAAAATAACACCGCCAGATAATTCATAAAAAGTTAAGGTTTGCGCTTGGTGTTTTTGCAATAATTGCTTGTTAAAAATTGGAAACAATGCACTCCCTATTGCAGAGATTATTCCAAATACAATGCCCACTTTAAAATGTTGATGAAAGCCAAAAATTATTAAAATACCCAAAACAGACATCAACCCCAAAAACAAATTCATTACATCGAAACGCTTTTTCAATATCAAGGGCTCAAATATTGCAGAAAAAAAACCTGATGCCGAAATACAAACAACCCCAACAGATGCATTTGCATATTTAATGCTTCCATAAAAAGTTAGCCAATGTATTGCAAGTATTAGTCCAACCCCAGTTATTTTTAAAAAATCAATCCATGAAATTTTGGTCATTTTACCCTGAACCAACATGATAATTCCAAGTATCATTACAGATAAAAGCATTCTATACAATACCAACAATCCTTCATTCAATTCGATCAACTTCCCCAGAATAGCCGTAAAACCTGCAAGAAAAACAGCAATATGAAGTTGTAAAAATGCTTTTTTCATTTAATAATTTTTGAATTGAATTCGCCACCAAAGGTATGTTTCTAACTCGATTTTGGAAACCTAAAAACCTATTTCAATTTTTACCAATAAGGATTATTATTTTTGCAACATGAATATTGTAGAAATAATTAGAGAAACCGTTGCTGATTCCATAAAAAATGTATATCCCGAAGCTGACAACAACCTTGATTTCCAAATCAATCAAACCAAACCCGAATTTGAAGGCGATTATACTATTGTACTTTTTTCTTTGGTTAAGGCCCTGAAAAAATCACCCGAAATGATTGGTCAAGAATTGGGAGAAGCTTTAATTCAAGAAAATCCGGATCTTTTTGACACATTCAATATTATAAAAGGATTTTTAAATTTAACCATTACTGAAGCATTTTGGAAAACGCTACTTCTTAAAAACCATAATGATATTTGCTTTGGCAAACAAGCCATGAATGGCAAAAAAGTTATGGTGGAATATTCATCGCCAAACACCAACAAACCTTTACATCTCGGGCATCTTAGAAATAATTTCCTAGGTTGGAGCGTTGCCGAAATATTAAAAGCAAGTGGATATGAAGTGCTTAAAAGTTGCATTGTGAACGACCGAGGTATCCACATTTGCAAAAGCATGATTGCTTGGCAACTTTATGCTGATGGCGCTACACCTGATTCAACCCATAAGAAAGGCGACCATTTTGTAGGTGATTATTATGTAAAATTTAATGATGTTTACAAAACTCAAATTGCTGAATTAGTGGCTAGTGGATCAACCGAAGCTGACGCCGAAAAACAAGCACCCATCATGCAAAAAACACAGCAAATGCTGCAAGATTGGGAAGCCGGGGTTCCAGAGGTAATGCAATTGTGGCAAAAAATGAATGGCTGGGTTTATGAAGGTTTTGATGTTACCTACAAATCTATTGGCAGCGATTTTGATAAAACGTATTACGAAAGCAACACCTACCTTTTGGGTAAAGACATTGTAAAAGAAGGCCTCGATAAAAATGTGTTTTATAAAAAAGAAGATGGCAGCGTTTGGATTGATTTAACCGCTGATGGTCTCGACGAAAAACTGGTGTTGCGTAAGGATGGCACTTCCGTTTATATAACGCAAGACATTGGTTTGGCCAAACAGAAATACGACGAATATAAAATCGATCAAAGCATTTATGTAATTGGTGATGAGCAAAATTATCACATGAAAGTATTGAAGCTTATTGCTCAAAAACTTGGATTGCCTTATGCCGATGATATTTATCATTTAAGTTATGGCATGGTTGAATTACCTACCGGAAAAATGAAAAGCCGTGAGGGAACCGTGGTTGATGCCGACGACCTTGTTGCTGAAATGAAAGCCACTGCACAACAACACACTGAAACGCTTGGAAAAGTAAAAGATTTTGAACCCAATGAACTCATTGACTTATACGAAACGATAGGATTGGGTGCAATGAAATTTTATTTACTTCGTGTGGATCCAAAAAAGAAAATGATTTTCAACCCGGAAGAATCTATCGACTTTCATGGTTTTACCGGACCTTTTATACAATATACTTTTGCTCGTATCAGTAGTATTTTACGAAAAGAACCCAATTTTAAAGTAGCACCTTCAGATGAAACATTGCTAAAACTTGAAAAAGAAGTCATTTATACCCTAGAGCAATTTGGTGGAATTATAATGGAAGCCGCAAAGACGCTAAATCCGTCCGTACTAGCCAATTACCTTTTTCATTTATCAAAGTCCTTCAACTCATTTTATTCAGAACATTCAATTGGAAATGCAGAATCTGAAGACAAGAAAAATCTCCGAATTCAAATTTCAATGATGACAGCCAATGTTCTGAAAAACGGCATGCAGCTATTAGGCATTAATGTTCCAAATAGAATGTAATTTTTGATAAAACAACAAAAAATATTGATGTTTTTTTAAATTATTAATCTTTTTTTAAAAAAATATTTACCACAAACGTTATTGGATTTGATTTTGTATTTTTGAAATAAATAGAAATCCTTTTAAAATGAGTAAAAAAATTTCGAAAATAGGTGTGCTTACAAGTGGTGGCGATAGTCCGGGTATGAACGCCGCAATTAGAGCTGTTGTAAGAACAGGCATTTATCATGGTTTAGAAGTTTTTGGTATAAGACATGGTTACCAAGGCATGCTAGATGATGACATTATTCCAATGGTAAGCCAAAGCGTTGCAAATATTATTCAAAGAGGTGGTACGATACTAAAAACAGCCCGCTGCATGGAGTTCATGGAGTATGATGGTAGAAAAAAAGCATTTGACAATTTAAAAAAGAGAGGGATTCAAGGACTTGTAATTATTGGAGGCGATGGCAGTTTTAAAGGTGCGCAAACTTTTAGTAATGAATTTGATATCCCTTGTATTGGATTACCCGGAACCATTGATAAAGATATTGCCGGAACAGATTTCACAATTGGATTTGATACCGCTGTAAATACTGCAGTGGAAGCCATTGATAAAGTAAGAGATACCGCAGATGCCCACGATAGATTATTTATTATTGAAGTAATGGGAAGAGATGCAGGATACATTGCGCTTCATAGTGGCATTGCTACTGGCGCCGAAAATATTTTAATTCCTGAAAGAAAAACAAACCCTGAAGAAATCATTGCCTCCTTAAAAGAAAAAACGAAACGAAAAAAATTAGTCAACCTTATTATTGTTGCTGAAGGCGACGAATTTGGAGGCGCCAATGAATTGTCTAATTATATACACGCACAAATTCCTGAATTAGAAACTCGGGTTTGTATTTTAGGCCATATTCAAAGAGGTGGTTCGCCAAGTTGTTTAGACCGTGTGATTGCTAGTAGAATGGGATACCATGCTGTTGAATGTTTGATTGAAGGAAAACATAACGTTTTTGTTGGAATCGTAAACAACAAAATGCATTATACCCCTTTAAATGAAGCCGTTAAGAAAAAACAGAAAATCAATGAAGAATGGATGAACATTGTAAAAATTCTAGCAACCTAACATCCAACTTTTAAATAAAATAAAATTTCAATTAAAAAATAAAAAATCATATGGGCAAGAATGTCGAAAAATACTTACACAAAGAAATGGACAAAGCCGCAGGTTATGCGCATGCCCAGAAAAAAACAAAAATTGTAGCAACTGTTGGTCCGGCTTGTGAAAGCTACGAAGGACTACTAGATTTGGTAAAAGCAGGCGTAAATGTATTCCGCTTAAATTTTTCTCATGGTGCCTATGAAGATAAAAAACTAGTAATAGGACACATCAGAGAAATCATGAAAAAAGAACCTTTCAACATTGCTATACTTGGCGATTTACAAGGACCAAAATTACGTGTTGGCGAATTGGAAAATGGAAAATTAGAACTGAAGCCTGGTATGGAAATCATTTTCACCTCTGAAAAAATGATTGGCAACGCAGAAAAAATTTATGTATCCTACCCAAGCTTGGCTGCCGATGTAAATGAAGGTGAACGTATTTTTTTGGATGATGGAAAAATGGAAGTTCAGGTAAGAAAGATTCTAAATGAAAAAGAAATCCTTATTCGAGTAACCCTTGGCGGTATGCTGTTGCCTAAAAAAGGCGTAAATCTTCCAGACAGTGCGTTAACCATGCCTTCTTTAACTGAAAAAGATAGGGCTGATTTAGAATTTATTATCGAACAAAATTTAGACTGGGTGGCGCTTTCTTTTGTTAGAAAAGCAATAGACATCACAGAGCTTAAGCAAATTATTAAAGCGAAAAATTCTAAAATAAAAGTAATCGCAAAAATCGAAATGCCTGAAGCGTTGAAAAACCTCAGAGACATTATTATTGAAAGCGATGGCGTAATGGTTGCACGTGGTGATTTGGGTGTTGAAATTCCAATTGAACAAGTACCTGTTGTACAAAAAGACATTATTCGTAAATGTATGCACAGGGCCAAACCCGTTATCGTGGCTACACAAATGATGGAAAGTATGATGGATCGTACAAAACCAAATCGGAGTGAAGTAAGTGATGTGGCAAACGCGGTGCTTGAAGGCGCTGATGCCGTAATGCTAAGTGGAGAAACAGCAATGGGATCATACCCTACTTTGGTGGTAGAAACAATGACCAAAATTATTATGAATGTAGAAGGGTCGGTTTATGATTATAACAGAGACGATATTCTTACCCCTCAACCTCACTCCCCTTCTTTTTTAAGTGATGCTACTTGCTATAGTGCTTGCAAACTTGCCAACGACGCTCAAGCTGAAGCCATTATTGGAATGACACAAAGTGGATATACGGCGTTTATGCTTAGTAGTTACCGCCCTAAATCGCCTTTATATATATTTAGTAAAGAGAAAACATTAATCAGTCAACTTAGTTTGAGTTGGGGTGTTCGCGCTTTTTATTATGCTGAAGAAGACAGTTTAGATGATATCATTTTTGACCAAATCGAAATCCTTAAAAACAGAGGTTTTATTAACGTTGGCGATGTTGTGGTAAATACCGGTAGCACGCCCATTGATCAACATCTTCCAACCAATATTGTAAAAATTACGAAGGTTGATTAATTCGATTCGTTTACTTCTTTTAAAAAAAAGCTTCTTATTAGGAGCTTTTTTTTATTTTGATAAAATCGATTCCATCCCAAAAGTTCACCAATAAAACCATTTGTACATTTTAAAAACTGATGCATGCTAAACGCATCACTATGTTCGGAGATTAAAAAGTTTTGAATGCGCATATGCGATTTTACCGAAAGCTGAATTCTTTTTTGATTTATGTAGACATAAGAAATTTCATATTTCACGGTATAATAACCACTTCCCAAATGTTCAATGCTATGCCAGTTTAATGAAAAATCTTCCACATGTTCATATCTATGCTTCCACATCAAAGTCACATACTTGCCATTTAAAAAATGAAACATTGGATCAAAATACTGCACTTCTGCAAAATAACATTTGTTCATTTTTTCGAAATCCTTGTTTTTAAAGGCTTCAAAAAAATCTGTAATCAATTGATGGTTAAAATCCATTATTTTTAATTTGTTATTGACGCTAATTTAAATCAAATATTTATGCACCGTTTTTTTATTTTAATGTTGTTATGCATTTCTGCTTTTACAAACGGATTTTCACAATCTAAACCTGCAATTATACCCACCCCTATTTCAATAACTCAAAAAGATGGCAACTTCATCATGAATAATGAAACCGTTGTGTATTATGATTCTGCTTCTATCAATACCAAAAATTTCTTGGTTCCTTTTTTACAACAACATTATAAAATCAAATTAAAATCAAAATGGCATAATGGAAATCCAACCCAATTAAATACCATTTCTAATGCCATTATTTTGGATCAAAATTCCTCATTAAAGGAAACATATTTTTTCAATGTAGATAAAAATAAAATAACCATTGAAGGCTCGGAAGCGGGCGTTTTTTATGGCATGCAAACTTTAATTCAACTATTGCCTACAAATCTGTCTGCTTTAAAAATTCCATATTTAACGATTTTTGATGCACCACGTTTTGGGTACAGAGGTTTGCATCTTGATGTTGCCCGACATTTTTTTCCAGTATCCTTTATCAAAAAATATATTGATTTTTTGGCGCTGCATAAACTCAATACTTTCCATTGGCACCTCACAGACGATCAAGGTTGGAGAATTGAAATAAAAAAATATCCTTTGCTTACAAAAATTGGGAGCTCAAGAAACCAAACACTGATTGGACCTTATGGCAGTAATAAATATGATGGCAAAAAATATGGCGGCTTTTATACTCAAGCAGAAATTAAAGAAGTGATTCAATACGCTGCTGATAGATATATCAATATCATTCCAGAAATTGAAATGCCCGGCCATAGTCAAGCTGCGCTTGCTTCCTATCCATTTTTGGGTTGCACAAAAGGACCTTACAAAGTTTTAGAAACATGGGGTGTGGCAGAAGATGCTTTATGTGCTGGAAAGGACAGCACGTACCAATTTTACGAAAATGTTTTGGATGAAATCATTGACATTTTTCCATCAAAATTTATTCATATCGGCGGTGATGAATGTGCTAAAACACGCTGGAAAGAATGTAAGGATTGTCAAAATAAAATGAAAGCCAACAACCTCAAAGATGAACATGAATTGCAAGGATATTTTATAAAAAGAATAGAAAAATTCATTAACCAAAAGGGTAAAAAAATAATTGGTTGGGATGAAATTATGGAAGGAGGACTTGCTCCAAATGCAGCGGTGATGTGCTGGCGTGGAGAAGAAGGTGGAATTGCTGCAGCCAAACAACAACACGAAGTAGTGATGACACCGGGAAAGCCGATGTATTTTGATCATACCCAAAGTATTAATGAAGATTCTGTCACACAAGGTGGATTAAACACCCTAAAAGATGTTTACAATTACAACCCCATTCCCGAATCTTTAATGCTGCATGAAACACCCTATATTTTGGGTGCACAAGCAAATATGTGGACCGAATACATGGACAATGAAAAGAAAGTTGAGTACATGTTATTCCCAAGAATTGCTGCACTTTCAGAAGCATTATGGACAAAACTTGACAATAAAAATTACACCAAATTTGAAGCAAAAATTCCAACCATTTTTGCCAGATATGATTTATGGAAAATTAATTACAGTAGAGCATATTTTGATGTAGAAAGTCAAGTAATGAATAATGATTCCGGGAAAATATTTTGGAATGTAATGTCTAAAAATAAACTTGGTAAAATTTATTGTAGCACACCCAACCAAAACGAAAAGCAAATTAACGGAGCTGTTGCAATTGCTCAATCCGGAACATACAAAGCTATTTTAAAAGACGAAAAGAATAATCCGTTAAGTAGCGAAATCAGTCAAACTTTTTTTATCAATAAAGCCACAGGAAAGCCCATCAACTTAAGTGTGCCACCCAATAAAAGTTATGCTGGCAATGGAGCCCAATCCCTTGTTGATGGCGTTCAAAATAAAATGGGCATGCCGAAATCTGCGCAGTTTTTAGGATTTTGGGGAGATGACGTTGACATAATTATTGATTTGCAAGAACAAAAAACATTAGACAGTATTTTATTACACAGTTTTGAACAAAAAGCAAGTTGGATTTATCGACCAAAAGAAGTGACCTTTTCATTGAGTAATGATGGCATTAACTATACTAAAATTGCAGAAAAACCTCAAATTTCGGGAATATCCAACCTAATTTACAGTCAAAAATTATCATCAAAAGCAAGGTTTATTAAGATATCCATTAAAAATATTGGATTAATTCCCGAAAACAATCCCGGTGCGGGCAACAATGCATGGATTTTCTTAGATGAAATTGAAGTAAAATAGGATTACCCTTAAATTCGATGAAATTCGCCCAATTTCAAAAAGTTAGGTTAAGTTTTCATTAATTTTCGATATTTTTATGCTTACTAAATTGTATATACATGCGCAAAATTTTATCATTACTTCTATTTGTAGTTTTTTCTTACAACAGCTTTAGCCAATTATTGTCTTATACATGTCCTAGAGATACAACAATTGGTTGTAACACCAGTTGTTTTACGCTTTACTCTAAAATACCCGATATACGTGAATTGGGTACGGATTATACGCTTGCCGAAGTACCACAGGTTGCACCATGCAGACCTTATGACCTGTCTGAAGTTGGAGGGGCGTCCACTTATCTTACTTTGGATGACCGTTACTCTGGTGTGATTGATATCGGATTCACTTTCCCATTTTATGGAACAAACTACACCCAATTGCTAGCAAGTGACAACGGAACAGTTTCGTTTGATTTAACGCGTGCAGGACTTTTTTCACAATGGAATTTAAGTGCAGGAAATGTACCGAATACAGGATATGATGCTTCTTTAATTATGGGACCATACCATGATTTATATTATCCAGCCGGTGGGCAATTTTCACCTAGTTTACATATAAAATATAATTTATTTGGAATAGCTCCAAACAGAAAATGGGTTTTAAGTTATTTTAAAGTACCCATGTTTAGTTGCAATAGTTTGATTGAAAATACGCATCAGATTGTATTGCATGAAACAACAGGTGTAATTGATGTATTTATTAAAGACAAACAAATTTGTGCAGGATGGAACAGCGGTAGAGCAATGGTTGGTTTGCAAGATCAAACCCGCACAAAAGGGATTATGGCACCAAATAGAAGAGCAACAGATCCGCCTTGGGGAAGTATTGGCATGACTGAAGTATGGCGTTTTTATCCAATCGGAGGAAGCCCTTTGTATCGTTCGGTAAAATTATTAGACCAAGCAGGTGCATTGATTGCAACAGGCGATACAACCAGATTAAACGAGAATACATTTAGTGTAAACTTTCCAAATGTTTGTCCTCCCGCAGGAAATAATATGTATGTTGTTAAAACAACTTATCGCAGTATTACCGATCCAAATGCAACTGTATTTAGTTTGGATACGGTTTATGTAAACAAAACGGCTACTTTACCTGTTACATCAACTGTTGTAAATACCACATGTGGACAAAACATAGGATCTGCAACAGTTACTCCTGCAACCAATTCGACTACTTGTACATTTTCGATTGATGGAGGAACCCCTCAACCCGTATCAACTTCACCACTACAATACACATTTAATAATTTATCCGGAGGTAATCATACTGTAACAGCAACAGATGGTGCAGGTTGTACCAATACCATTACCATAAATATTGGCGCATCAAGTGCAGTAGCAGCACCTACTCCAGTGGTAACTGCTTGTAGTTGTCCTGGCGTAAATAATGGATCGATCACAGTAACCCCAACTAATTTAACTGCTGGAAATACTAGTTTGTTTTTGTACACGCTAAATAGTTCTAGCGCTCCTCAAACCGTATCATCCATTTCGGCAGGCGTGTTTACCAATTTACAACCAGGTACGTATACGATAACCATACTAGATCCTACTGGATGTACGGTAACTACCGCAAATTCAATAATAACTGCAGGTACACCACTTGCAACCAGCTTTCCAACTACAACATCAGAAAGTTGTCCGGGTTCAGGAAATGGATCAGCAACTATTTCTGTAACTAGCACAACAGGAGTAGCCCCTTATTCTTTTACAATGGTGGGTAGTAATGGATATAATCAAACCATTACATCACCAATAGCGGGACCAAATAGTGCCACATTTACAGGGTTAGCAGGACTGACTTCTCCTTATAGCATTGTAATTTTAGATGCTGTAGGCTGTAGAGGAGTAAGAACTGCAACAATAGGTGCAGGAACTGGAATAACATCATCAACAACAAATACACCAACTACTTGTGCTGGTGTAAATAATGCCACTTTTACTGTAACCCCAACAAGTGGATTAGCTCCATATCAGTTTTCCATTGATGGGGGCGTTACATGGGTTCCAACTACACCACAACCGGCAGGCCCTTATACTTTTACAGGATTAGCTTCTGGTAGTCAAACGGTAACTATTAAAGATGGAACAGGTTGTCAGGGAACAAAAACGGCGGTTCTTACTGATGGAACAGGCGTTACTGCTTCAGCAACATCTACTGCAACATCTTGTACTGGTGTAAATAATGGAACTATTTTAGTGAGTTCAACAACTGGAACTGCACCATTTACCTATTCATTAGATGCTTCACCTTTTGTACCGGAATTTTCACCGACTGCAACGTTTATAAATGTATCATCTGGTCCGCATACGGTTATTGTAAAAGATAATTTTGGTTGTCAAGGTACAGTATCTGTCAATGTTGGCGTTGGCCCTGGTTTTGCGGGAACATTTACGGCTACACCTACATCATGTCCTGGAGTAAACAATGGAACCATTACAGTTACACCAATAGGTGGTGCTGGTCCATATTCTTACTCAATAAATAGTGGCCCATTCATTCCGGGCATACTTCCTACTTCTTATACATTTACAAATCTTGCCTCAAACGTTGGTCAATTCATAATCATTAAAGATAATTTAGGATGTCAAGCACAAGTTCCAGCGGTTGTTCCTGCTGGTCCTGGTTTAACTTCTTTGCCAACCGTTGTAAATGCCCTTTGTTCGAATATAAATGACGGAAGCATTACCATTGTGCCTAATATTCCTGGAAGCTATTCATACACTTTAAACCCTGGATATCCAACAGAAATAGTACAAACTACGCCTACTTTTTCAGGCTTAGCACCCGGTAGTTATAGTTATAATTTCTCTACAATACCGAGCGGATGTGGTGGAAATGGAACTGCAATTGTAACATCAAACCCAGCGATAACAATACTTGCTGCTACATTTTCATTAATACAACCACTTTGTAATGGAGAATCAAATGGTATTGTAACATTAGCACCAAATGGTGGAGTACCTACCTATCAGTATTCAATAGACGCTGGAGCTACATATCAAACATCGGCAACATTTAATACGTTAAATGCTGGTTCACATACCATCAGAATAAAAGATAACGTGGGTTGTTTGAAAGACACAACTTTTACTTTGGGTGAACCAACATTACTAACCGCTTCTGCAACTTCAACTGCAGGAACTTGTAATGGTGATGATGGACAAATAATTGTTTCTGGATTAGACGGAACACCTGGATATACCTATTCAATTAATGGAGGTACCGACTATCAAGCAAGTCCAAACTTTATTGTTTCTGGCGGAAACTTTCCAAACATCAGGGTAAAAGACAATAATGGTTGCGTTGCCAATACAAGCGTGAACGTAACACTTATAGATAACATGGTTGTAACTCCTGTAAATGATACAACGGTTTGCGTAGGGTCTTCTGTAACCTTGGTACCTAATTTTAGTGTCGAGGCCACCGTTTTTAGTTGGTCTACCATTCCTGATCCAACATTAATAAATACATTAAACAATAGCAACATTGAAAATCCAGTAGCTACACCAAATGATACCACCACCTATGTCGTAAAAGCTCGTTGGGGTGTATGTGAAAGAACTGATGAAATCGTTGTGAGGGTTTTACATAAACCAATTCCGAATGCTGGTCCAAATTATATCATTTGTCAGTACGACTCTTGCGAATTGCAAGGTTCAGCAACCAATTTATCAGGTGATGTACTTTACGAATGGACACCAGCAAGTATTGCTACCACCCCATTAGAACAAAATACGATGGTAGATCCATTAACAACCGCTATTTTCACCTTAACCGTAAAGGATGATTACGGATGTGATTTTGCTGTAAAAGATACGGTTAAAGTAACGGTACAACCTCCATTACCTGCAAATGCAGGAAGAGATACAATAGCTATCAGTGGTCAGCCACATCAATTGTTGGCAACTGGCGGTCCAGATGCAGTTGAATTTACTTGGACACCTTCTCTCCCATTAAATAACGCCAACATTTATAATCCATTAGCTACATTAACACAAGACCAGATGTTTGTAGTTACCATCAGAGACATTGGTGGATGTATTGGAAAGGATTCCATATTTGTTCGCGTATTAGAAGGCTCAGGCGTAAACAGAGATCAACCATTATATTATTTACCAAATTCATTCACACCAAATGGAGATGGATTAAATGATGTATTTAGAGGTATTCCTGCAGGTATGACAAGTACTGAATATTTCAGAGTATACAATCGTTTTGGAAAGTTAATTTTTGAAACCAATCGTTATTTAAGAGGTTGGGATGGTACATACCAAGGAAAACCACAACCAACAGGTACCTATGTTTATATCATAAAAGGAATTGACAAAAATGGCAAACCGGTGTTGCAAAAGAAAACGGTGTTGTTGATAAGGTAGGGTTTGTGAGGTTTGAGAGGTTTGAGAGGTTTGTGAGGTTTATGAGGTTTGAGAGGTTTATGAGGTTTATGAGGTTTATGAGGTTTATGAGGTTTGTGAGGTTTATGAGGTTTA
>VFKL01000205.1 GCA_009885535.1 Chitinophagaceae bacterium
CTAAGTCACGAAGGTGCGAAGACACGAAGTTTTTTTAGAACAAGTTTGCTGATTAATGGAAAATACTGTCAACCTTTTGAACTCATTGAACAAATTGAACATTTTGAACGTATTAAACTTCACAAACCTCACAAACCTCTCAAACCTCTCAAACCTCACAAACCTCACAAACCTCACAAACCTCACAAACCTCTCAAACCTCACAAACCTCTCAAACTTCTCAAACTTCCCAAATCTCCCAAACCCCTTACTCACAACCTCTCAAAAAGTCTTTCACCCCCAAAACAATCTTTTCAGTTAATCTTTGTTGAAAGCTCTGGTCAAGTATTTTCATTTCTTCTTCAGGATTACTGAGGTATACGGTTTCAATTAAAGCATTGGGGTATTCTATTGGACTGTTAAGCATGAAGTTAAAAGAGCCATTGTTGCCACAATCTTTCAATCCCAATTCAAGCATTCTTTTTTGAATGGTATTACTTAAGTTTTTAAAGCCATCATAACGGTAAAACGTACTCGTACCTGAAATATGGATTGGGTCGGCGGATGAATTTAAATGAATGCTAAGTAATAAATCTGGAGTGCTGTCTCTGTAAAATAAAATACGCTCTTTATTGTCGAAAAAAGTTTCGATAGTTCTTGTCATAATTACTTTCGCTCCTTCTTTTTCAAGAAGTGCTTGCAATTTTAAAGCAATAGGTAAAGTGATTTCTTTTTCGGTTACTCCTGTTGGTCCAACGGCTCCTGTATTGGTTCCTCCATGTCCAGCGTCAATTGCAATGGTAAGGTCTTTTAATAATAATGATTTAGGTTGAGGCTTGATTTTTATAATTAAATTATTGCCACTATAATAAATTTGATGTCCCCAATGCTGTGTATGTTGCAAACTAATATACACCCTGAAAATATCATCAGCTATTTGTTCGTAGGTTACTTTTTTAACTTCTTTAAGATTGCTTAATTGATCAATCCAATTGGTATTGCTAGTTGCGCCAAAAATATCTACTACAATTTTTGATGGGTCAGTAAGATGAAAACTTTGATAAGGCAATTTTGAAAACAATTGTATTTGCACCACATCAAAAATTGAATCGTGAAAAACTTTTATTTTACCGGTTAATGATGAAGGTGTGAAAGTGCCTGGTGGCAAGGGGTTCACCAATTCATCGGGGATGTATGCGGTTCGTGAAGGTGTCAGTTTTACTTTAAAATGCGATCCTACTTTTCCGATAATTTTCAAAGGAATCAAGCTGTCTATATATCCAATTTTAGCACCACCTAATCTGTCTTCGCCCAAACCATATTCTAGATGAGCTAATCTTCCTTTTGTAATATATACATCAGACATAGCACTGGTTAATACAGAAAAATTAGCGTTTGTTTCTTTAACGATTGTGGTGCCATCTTGAGCGGTGAGTACAACTGAAAACTTTTTATTGATAAATGTATCTGATGGTTGAATAATATATTTTCCTTGATAAATGCCAATCATTCCTTTGCAAACAGAGTCGGGCAATTCAAACAATCGGGTATTGCCTATAGTAGTTATAGTGCAACCAGATTTTGCTTTAACCCTAAAAGAGATAGCATCTCCAGACTTTAACATTAAATTTCCTTCAGGTAATGTTTGAATTCGATCAATACTGATATTTTCTGTTGGGTGCTCTTCTTTTGGAATTGAATAATTAAACGTAACTGTTTTTGAAATGGTTTTTCCAGAAGTTGTTTTAGCCGAAATGATATAATTAGATTCGCCTTCTGGAAGGGTTAATTCATATACAAAAGCCCCAGTTGGAAACACTTTTACATCATTATTATTGATACTTATTGTACAAGTTTTACAAGTGCTTCCTATAATAAATTTTTGTGCGGAAGACACCGAATTCGCTTCACTAAGCGGGTCTGTTAATTTGATAAAAGGGTCAGTTTTAATCTGTGTAAATCCAGCAGAATAAATAAATAAACAACAAACAAAACAGAAAAAAAATCTTTTCATTAATGATTAAATTGATGTTTAATAAAGTTAGTTAATAGAATCATTGGTAAATAATTATTTTTGTAAGGCAACCTTTTGTTTGTAATGAGTAGAAAAAAATATTGTTATAATTAATTTATGTTAGGATTTTTTTATTTTTTATGTGGGTTGCTTCTAGTGGGCTATTGTTGTTTACTTTTTTTTTATAGAAAAGGGTGGGGGGCAATTCGATATTCAAAATCTGCAATTCATTATCGCAACACATTTGTATCCATTATAGTTCCTGCAAGAAATGAAGAAAAAAATATTTCAAACCTTATAAAATCGGTACAGCATCAAACTTATCCTCAAGCATGTTATGAGTTGATTGTTGTAGATGATTGTTCTTCAGATAGAACTGCAGAGATTGTAAAAAATCATTCAGATTCCAATATTAAGTTAATTGCATTGTCTGATTATTTAGACGAAAAAAATATAAACGCGTATAAAAAAAAGGCGATTGAAATTGGAATAAAAGCATCAAGGGGAACGCTAATCATCACTACAGATGCAGATTGTACAATGGGTGAAAATTGGCTACAAGAAATTGTGAATTGCTTTGAAATCAATCAGCCCAAAATGATTGTAATGCCTGTTCAAATAAATTATAACAATCGATTTATTGAAGTATTTCAATCATTGGATTTTATGTGTTTACAAGGAATTACAGGAGCTTCTGTACAAAAAAAATTTCATGGAATGTGTAACGGGGCTAATTTAGCGTATACAAAATCTGTATTTGAAGAGGTGGGTGGATTTTCAGGAATAGATCATATTGCAAGCGGAGATGATTTATTGTTGATGCATAAAATAGCAAAGAAATATGCAGACGAAATTGTTTATTTAAAATCAGTAGATGCCATTGTAAAAACAATACCTACAACTACGATAAAAGACTTTTTAAATCAACGTATACGCTGGGCTAGTAAAGCTGATAAATACCAAGACAAACGAATGTTGCCGGTACTCATGTTGGTTTATTTTTTAAATGTTGGTTTTTTTATAATGATCGGTTTAGCATTAATACATCATTCAGAAATTGCAATAAAATATTTTGTTGCTTTTGTAGTTTTAAAAACCATTGTGGAGCTTATTTTTCTTTATCCGATAGCAAAATTTTTTGGAGAAAGAAAATTACTTTGGCTTTTCCCAATATTTCAACCATTCCATATTTTATATACCGTATCTGCCGGATTTTTGGGCAAATTTGGAACGTACCAATGGAAGGGTAGAACAGTAAAATAAAAACAACAAGATTTAATTAAGACTTTGGCGCAACTGGTACATTTCTAGAAAATCCTTCTTCTAAAGAAATAAAAGTTTCCGTTCTTTCAATGCCTTTAATTTTTTGAAGCTCATCATGAAGTACATAACGAAGTTGGGTAATGTCTTTACAAACAATTTCTAAAAACATGCTGTAATTACCGGTAATATAGTTGAGACGAATGATTTCGGGAATGCGCATCAATTCTTTAGCAACGTTATCATAAAGAGAACTTTTTTCTAGGTAAATACCAACAAAAGCTGTAATATCGTAACCGAGTAATTTTAGATCTACGTTTAAGCGGGTGCCTTTTACAATATTGAATTCGTGTAGTTTTTTAATTCTAACATGAATGGTACCACCACTAACGAATAATTTTTTGCCCAACTCTGCGTAAGAGATTTCGGCATTTTCCATCATTGCTTCAATGATTTGTAAATCTAATTTGTCAAGATTTAATTTAGCAGCCATTTTTTTTATGTTTTTAGTTTATTTTTAATAATACATGCAAATATTTATATTATTTCTATAATTTCAAAATTTTTATTGAATTATTTTCAATTTATTACCAAATTAGCTAGTTTTAAACATTATAAGTTCTAAAAAGATATGTAAATATCGGAAAAAATGTGGGGTGATGAAATTTTTGGCAGACATGCCCTCTTGTCTCGGGGGTGAGGAAAAAAGGATAAACTCGACCCAAATGGTTTAAAAAAGATAAATCATTTGGGTTATGGCTAACCACCTCGTGAAGGTTCGAACCCTTCCCCTACAGCGGTTTTTATTTTACAGAAACCCTTGCAGCGTGAGTTGTGAGGGTTTTTTGTTTTTTGGGAATGTTTTAAAACTTCAATTTCTTTACCTGTCTTTGTACTTCCCTTTCTACTTGTTCAAAATCTGGCAATTCTTTTATTTGGTCCTGTAAAGAATTTTTCCAGCGTGCTTTATATTGAGGGATTCTTTCGGCCATCTTTTTGTGAAAATCAACCGCATTTATATTTTTGCTGCTGCACTTTGTTTTGAACTCCGCGTTGTAAAAATCAATATCCATTCCGTGTTGTTCCAGTAAATACCAAATGTCATAATAGTCTCGCGCCTGCATCCTTTGCATTACAGAACGCATTTTTTCAACCAATACTTCTTCAAGCGGGTAACACAATAATTGATGGTCTTCCATATCAGAATAACCAATAAACGCACTTTTCATTTTTGGCGCAAAAACCAATTGCTCACTTCTGGATATATCTACCTTTACACTTTTGTTGTTTCCTTGTCCGCCGAGTGGACCTACATAGCTGATGTAAAAATTGATGCCGCCATCTTCATGCTCATTATTATCAATAATATCCAAAGGAATGTTTGCTTCTTCTTTCACATATGCAAATGTTTCTCTGAATAAAGAAAATATGAGTTCATTGGTTGTATCATTATCCAGCAATGTAAAATCTAGGTCTTCGGAAAAACGGTAGTCTTCAAAATATATTTTCTTTAAAACAGTTCCGCCTTTAAACACGATTAATTTTGATAATGATTTGTGCTGAGCAATTCCTTTCAATATCCAGGAAAGCACATAATCTTTTTCAATTTGTTGGTCACGCACTTCGGCACTTCTTGCCTTTTGCTGTATTTCGGATGGCTTTATCATGTATTTATGGCATTTAGTATGGTATCAGTATCTATGTTTTTTTGTACACTCCAACGAGCATTTCTTTTTCCTTCTTTAGGCAGTTCTGTGTCGAGCACGACATAAGATGCTGTTTTTATTTTTTGTAGTTTTTCTATGATTGGATTTTCTATTTTCAATAATTCCAATAAAAATCCCAATCTCTTTATTACAGCTTGTGAGCCAAATTTTATTGTGTATTCTAAAAGAGTATCAAAGTTAATTTTTGTCTTGGATGCATAAATAGCTTTTGCCACCTCAACAATCCCTCCGGCATATTCGGGTTTAAACAAACAATCAACAATCGTCTTTTCCAAATCAGAACAAAGCACTTTATTAAAACTATCTATCCATATTTTCTTCGATCCAAAAAAATGTGTTGTGTTGTGATACACAAATTGAAAAGTGACATTTTTTATGTTCAACTCCGCGGGTTTTATTTGCTTTGACACCACTATTTGTTCTTTCAGTGATGGTTGTGTTATCAGATTATGAATCTGTAAGGCAGAATAATAACCGATATAATATTTTGCATTGTTTACTATATGTTCGGCTAATAAATGCCAGTCAGGCATAAACTTACTTGGCTCGGCTTCGTAAGGAATAATATGGAAAACACCTTCTTTAATACGCATCAACAATCCTCTTTTTGACATATCACTTAACAACTCACGCACGGTATTGGTTTTTGAGTTAGGCAGTGCCTGATATGCTTGGTTATTGTCAAAACAAACCTGGTTCTTACCGTTAAAGTAGGTAAGCAGTTCATTTGATTGTTTTGATATTAACTTATCTTTCATAGTTGATTTGTCAGTTTTAAACTGACAATAAAGATATAAATAATAATTTAATTTTAGAAATTCTGTAAATAAACTCCATCATCATACGCAACATCAGTTAGTCTCACCATCCCTCTTTAGCCATTATTTTCAAACCGTGACAATTATTCACGCTTTCATTTCTGATGCTAATTTAGCTGACTACAAATTGTGGCTATCTGACATTTTTTGCTCATATTATGCTACATTCTTTAAGTTATTGTTCCATTTCAGTTTGAAATGCTCGTTCAAACGCTTGGCTGTATCCAGTTAACTTACGCGGATATATTTTAAAAACGCAGGCTCTGTTTTATGGGTGGTTCTTACTGTTAAATTAAGTAAGCAGTTCATTAGATAGCTTTGAAATTAAATTAACATTCATAGCTCATTTGTCAGCTTTAAACTGACAATAAAGATATAAATAGTAGATTAAGTGAGTAAATTGAATTTAAAATTGTGAAAAGTAGTCAAATAAAATTTTAAATAAAAAGTTCAAAAAAGCAGGTTGCCGAAATTATAATACAGCGGTTTTTATTTTACAGAAACCCTTGCAGCGTGAGTTGTGAGGGTTTTTTGTTTTTTGGGTTTTGCTAAAAGTTTCACTACGATTGCTGATGTGGTTTAAGTAAGTCAAAAAATAGGAAAATTTATTTTGATTTGATGTTAAGTTTGCTTTACATTTGATTTAATAAAAAAATCAAACTATGACTTATTTACTTCCACATCGTTTTAAAAAGATTGGTACTGTTATCGCTCCAATTGGATTTGCATTATGGATTTTTATGCAGTTGGGAATGGTAACCCGTGCTTTGAATTTCTTCATTGAAGAAACATCAAGTAATCATTTTGCTTTTCATATTGTAAATGTATGCGTAGCCATTTTGTCTTTCTTTTCCTTTCTTGTAGGCATTTATTTTGTAACTTTTTCCAAAGAGAAAATTGAAGATGAAATGGTGCAAAGAACAAGGTTAGACAGTTTTCAATTTGCAGCAATTATACAAATCTTATTCATCATTGTTGGCTTTTTTTTAATGATGATTCTTGAAGAACCAGGCCAAGGCGGATTGATGCTTTTCTTTATTTCAATGATTTTTCTTTTCTGGCTTTCTTTCATCTGCCGCTTCAATTACATTTTGCATATAAAGATTATCAGATCCAATCAATCATGAAAAACTACATCAAAGAAGAAAGAACAAAAAAAAATCTCACCCAGGTTGAATTAGCTGAAATGGTGAATGTATCCAGACAAACCATCATCTCAATTGAAACAGGCAGGTACACGCCATCAGTCACACTGGCTATAAAACTGGCAACTGTTTTAGGGAAAAGAGTTGAAGTGCTTTTTGAAGTGGAGAAAACGGATTAATTATTCTTTTCTATCTCTTTGAAATCATATTTTTCAATACGGGATTAGTACAACATATAATTAAAAAATAAAACCCTTTTTTTAAGTAATTTTTTAAAAATAGAGCTATATAAATTTTTATAAAATCGATATTACATACAACCCTTCATTACAATATTTTTTACCTCACTTAATGGAATTCTCTCCTGGGTCATCGTATCTCTATATCTAATGGTAACGGTATTGTCTTCTTTGGTTTGATGATCAATGGTTACACAAAATGGTGTTCCTATTGCATCCATTCTTCTGTAGCGCTTCCCAATGGCATCTTTCTCTTCGTAGAAACAATGGAAATGTGGTTTACATTCATTTAATAATTCCGTTGCAATTTCTGGTAAGCCATCTTTTTTTAATAATGGAAGAATAGCCAATTTAGTGGGTGCAATTTTTGCTGGAATTTTCAACACCACACGACTGTCTTCTGTTCCATCTTCTTTGGTCCATTTTTCTTCTTGATAAGCAAGAGATATAACGGTTAGGAATAAACGATCTAAACCTACTGAAGTTTCCACCACAAAAGGCGTGTAGTTGCCGTAAGCTTTTCCTTCCGCATTTAAATCATTGTCGAAGTATTGTATTTTCTTTTTGCTGAATTTGGCGTGTTGTGTTAAATCGAAATCTGTGCGACTATGAATACCCTCCAATTCTTTCCAGCCAAATGGGAATTCAAATTCAATATCCAAAGCTGCATCAGCATAATGCGCCAATTTTACGTGGTCGTGAAAACGTAATTTCTCTGCAGGAATGCCAATACTTTCATGCCATTTTTTACGAGCATCTTTCCAATAATTATACCATTCCATTTGCGTGCCAGGGCGAACAAAAAATTGCATTTCCATTTGCTCGAATTCTCTCATTCTAAAAATAAACTGACGTGCAACGATTTCATTTCTGAACGCTTTACCCGTTTGTGCAATACCAAAAGGAATTTTCATTCTTCCCGTTTTTTGCACATTTAAAAAGTTTACAAAAATACCTTGAGCCGTTTCTGGTCTTAAGTAAATGGTATCCGCTTCTTCAGCTACGCTACCTATTTGTGTGCTAAACATCAGGTTAAACTGACGAACATCTGTCCAGTTACAGGTTTTACTGATGTTACATTTTATTTTATTCGTTTCAATTAAAGTTTTTAATCCGGTTAAATCATCAGCAGCTAATAATTTATCCATTTCGGCAATCATTGCTTCACCTGCTTCTTTTTCTAAAGTTGCTACATGTGCTTCAATCAAATGATCTACACGATATCTTTTGTTGCTGTCTTTATTATCAATCATCGGATCGCTGAAATTATCCACGTGTCCGCTGGCTTTCCAAACGGTAGGGTGCATAAAAATAGCGGCATCAATACCTACTATATTATCGTGCATTTGTGTCATGTTTTTCCACCATTCGTCGCGAAGATTCTTTTTTAATTGCGCGCCCATTTGCCCGTAATCATACACGGCGCTCAAGCCATCATATAATTCAGAAGATTGAAAAATATATCCGTACTCTTTACAATGAGAGATGATTTCCTGAAAGTTATTGATTTCGTTTGCCATAGGGCGCAAAGATAGAAAATGTAGGCATGTAAAAATGCAGAATTTACTTGTGGAAAGTAAAAAATACAAAATTGAAAATTCTAAATCATTGTGAGAACTTTTATTGAGATGTATGTTTTACAAAAAATGTAAATTTCCCACCCAATGTTGAGACGATTTAAATACTTTCTAAATAAATAGTATCTGGACAGATATCAATACCGTTGTCCCAAACAACAGTTCCACAAGAAGCTTTAACGGTGTTAAATAATTCGTAGTTTTTGAGTTCTGAAAAAATACCAAAATTTAAATAAGGTTTGAGGTCAAAGACTTTTTTCTCATTGTTGGTAAAAATGAGTTCAAGTAAATATTCTTGCAGCGGCGTTACATTTTTTACTCTGGGATTCATATTTATTTTAACGGGTCTATTGTGAAAATTTTTTGTCCGCTCGAAGCTATTTCCCAATCGTTCAGCGACCAATATTCTTTTTGCTCCCCTCTCATTTAGGAGAGGGGTTGGGGGTGAGGTCCCCTAAAACCCCATCGGTACCTCTATCGCCAACAACTCCGCATCTTCATTCGCAGTAATATTAAAAACATCCGTTTTACTTACGCCAATAGCATCTCTCTTATTTAATATTGTTCCATCAATTTCCACACTGCCATTGATCACAACAAGAAAAACACCATTACCCTCAAATCCATTTTTATATTCCAGTTGTTTCCCAGCTTCTACATTGGCTAAGGCAAATCTTGCATCCTGATTTATCCATAGTGCCTCATCTTCTTCCCTTGGTGAAACCACGATTTGCCAAGTATTTAATCTATTTGCTACATCAAACGTGCGTTGATCATATCGAGGTTGAATGTTTTTTATTTTTGGAAAAAGCCAAATTTGAAACAAACTAAGCGGCTCTGTTTCAGATGCATTTGCTTCCGAATGCTGAATGCCCGAACCAGCGCTCATAATTTGAATATCACCAGATTGGATAATGCCATGACCACCTGTATTGTCTTTATGTTCAACGGCTCCCGTCAATGGAATCGTTACAATTTCCATATTATCATGCGGATGTGTCGGAAACTTTCCGCCGCCCATTATGTAATCGTCATTTAATACACGCAACATTCCAAAATGCACTTTCGATGGATTGTGGTATTGTGCAAAACTGAAATAATAATTCGGCTTCAACCATCCATAATCAGCAGTTCCCCGGTCTGTAGATTTAAATATTACTTTTTCCATTTGTTTTATTTATCCATTCAAATGACTGAAATCTTCATCTGTAAGTTGATTAACTACGTCCTCCTCACGGTTATCGTTATACGTTAAAATGAAATTGTTTCTTCCTTCACCAATTAATATCTGAAGATAATTTTGTTGTACCAATTCAAGCATATTTAAAAACAGAAAAATAGCATGTATACGATCATTGCAAATCTCAAATACTTTTTCAAACGACAAAGATTTTTCTTTTGAGGCAAGATCAAGCATATGTGTTCTGCAATCTTCCATGGTATAATTGTATTGTACCACGGTATGTACCGGTTTGAAATTGCGTTGCTGAATGCGATGAATTACTTTTTCAAATGCCTTCATCAACTTAAACATTGTAACAGCCTGTATTTCAGTGCCCTCGCCAGCATCTTCGCCAATTTGAGACAATTCTTTTTGAACATTTCCACGCTTCAACATCAACATCCTTTCCGCTTCCATTTCTGCCATTTTTAAAGACGCCTCTTTAAATTTTTTGTATTCAAGAATTTTATCCACCAATTCCATTCTTGGATCTATTTCATTTCCGTCTGCATCAATCTCTTTTCGAGGCAACAACATTTTTGCTTTGATACGCATTAACGTACTAATGAACAAAATAAATTCGCTACTTAATTCGATGTTTAATTTTTCTGTAACATGAATATGATCTAAAAACTCATTGGTAATTTTAGTAATGGGGATGTTGTAAATATCTAATTCATCTCGTTCAATAAAAAACAACAATAAATCAAAAGGTCCTTCAAATTGATCGAGTTTTATTTGATATGATGGCGCATTGCTCAAGGCTAATTATTTTAAAAAATGAAAATTAAAGGTAAAACATTCAAAGTGTTAAGCAATCATTCTACTATGCAAATTCAATTATTTTTTATTGAAATTATACGCAAAACCAATGCCCATCAACTGCTGCCATTGCGGTGCAGGACCTTTTTTGGGGTTGATATTTTTTATGTCATTATCATAGATCATATCTACGTTAAAACTAAAATTGATGAATTTTGTGATTTTTGCAGATATCGCATTCGTCCAAAAGATATCAATATTTCCTGGGTTCTTTTTATAATTCGAAAACAAATCAAGCTTTGTTTTATACATGAATGTTTTACCAATTTTACCCGTATAATTTCCCGAAAAATAAGCACCCAACTGAGATGCAACTATTTTACCTGAATCAATTCCATACAATGCGCCAAGCTTTTTATCAGAAACAATGATTAGTCTTGATGTAATAGGCGAACAAAATAAAGAGATGTTTTCTTTCGGTTTATAATCAAATCCTTGCGAAAATAAAATGTAGGCTGGGGTAAATGGTTTTGATGTTAACGAACTGGTGTCTGCACCCAAACTAGTTTTAGCATACGAATAGCCATTTGCAAATTGAGTTCTAATATTGGCAAGTGATGTAAGGTTTATTTTTTTGCTTAAAGCGTAACCGTATTTGTTGGTGTAATCTATTCTATCACTGGATTTTCTTCTACCCAAACTAGTGGTTTGTACCAATCCAAAACCAAGGTCTAAATTATTATCCCAAGCATGCTTATTTTTTTTGTAAAACGCAAATAGATTAAGATATGTATTTAGCGAAAATGAAAATTCTTCTCCGCCTGCCGACCAATTGCTTTGTGCACCTTGATTTACATTCAAATTAAATTTCCCTCCAAGTTTCCAGGTTTTATTCGACGTGTCTGTTTCTATTTTTATAAATTCCGTTTCTTTTTTTAAGTCCACAATTTCTGCATCTTGAGAAAAAGAAATACTAGATATACCTAAAAATAAATGTAACAACACAAAAAACTTCATATGTTATTTTTTAAGTGCGTCTCTAATTTCTGTTAGCAATTGATCTGTTGAAGAAATGACAGGATCTGATTTTGCTTCTTCTTTCTTTTTAAAAGCATTCATTGCTTTGATCAATGCAAATAATACAAATGCAATTATGGTAAACTTTATAATTGAAGACAAGAAATTACCATATTTTACGGCACCCCAACTTAAACTGGTAATGTCATTTACATGTGCAGCTTGCAATGCTGGCGTTAGTAATAATGGAGTTATGATATCATCAACAAATGATGAAACAATCGACCCAAAAGCACCTCCAATGATTACGGCTACGGCTAAATCAACAATGTTGCCCGACATAGCAAATGTTTTAAATTCTTTGATAAACGACATAAGTATTAGTTTTTAAATTAAAATATATTTAAAAGTAAAGAAAAATTGTCTTTTAAATTATTTGTTTGAAAATTATTGATGTATTTAATTTCTATTCCTGCACTTTTGCAGTTAAATTCTAACGCGATGGA
>VFKL01000184.1 GCA_009885535.1 Chitinophagaceae bacterium
ATTTTTGCTGGACCGCCATATGCATTAACTACAATTGATGAATTGCCAAGAATTGTATTTAAACAACAATTGCTAAACAAGGGCGGATGGTTTGTATTGGAACATACGCCGAGAAATGATTATAAGAAATTTGAGTATTACAACAAAGAAAGAAATTACGGAACAACCATATTTTCAATATTTATTCAAGATTAAAAAAAATCAAATTGCTGAGAAGTTTCAGGTATTTATTATTTCCATTTTCAATTTTGTATGGAATAATTATTTGGGTACGAAATGCCTTATTTGATAAAAAGATTTTTAAATCAGCATCATTTAATTTCCCATTAATTTGTGTAGGTAATTTGGCAATAGGCGGGACAGGTAAAACGCCAATGACTGAATTTATTGTAAACGCATTAAAAACAAAATATAAAATAGCCACATTAAGCAGGGGGTATAAGCGCCGAACCAAAGGATTTTTTATTGCAATAGAAGGAACAACTGCTTTAGAAATTGGAGACGAGCCAATGCAGTTTCATCAAAAATTCCCGGACATTGTAGTTGCCGTTGGAGAAGAGCGTTTATTTGCCATCCCACAAATTTTGTATCAAAAACCAGAAACACAAGTCATTGTGCTGGATGATGCGTTTCAACATAGAAGAGTTACAGCAGGACTAAATATCATTTTGACAGAGTGTAACAATTTGTTTACTCGAGATTTTCTTTTTCCCTCAGGAGATTTAAGAGATATTAGGTCGAGTTATAAACGTGCAGATATCATCATCGTTACAAAATGCAAAAATGATTTAACAGAGAAAGAGCGCGAAAAAATTATTCAGGAGATCAATCCTCAAAATGGACAAAAAGTTTATTTCAGTACGTTGAAATATGATACGCCATATCATTTATTTACAAAAGAAATTACAACTTTAGATCGCTCAAAAGACGTGTTGTTGATATGTGGAATTGCAAATCCAGAACCATTGAAAATGCATTTAATGAATCACGTACATTATTATGAAATGACGAAATATGCAGATCACCACATTTTTACAAGTACTGATTTAAAAGAAATAATGCGTCAATTTGAAAAAATAAAAAACGAACAAAAAATAATCATCACCACAGAAAAAGATTCCGTAAGATTAGAGAAATTCAAAAATGAATTAATAGAATTTCCAATTTATGTATTGCCCATACAGCATGAAATTTTGTTTAATGAAAATGATGATTTCATAAATAAACTGACTTCATTTATAGAAAAGTATCCACCTCAAAAGCGTGATTAATTAAATAAAAAGGTCTATCGAGAAAAATAAGTAGAACTTGCATCTAATAAAAAAAATAAAATGAAGAAAATATATATGATTTTGATGTTGTTGACGATAACATCATTTTCTATTGCGCAGGATATGATTAAAGTAATTGGGAAAGTAGTATCAAAAGATGGAAAAAATCTATCTAAGGCAACCGTTTCAATAAATAATTTACAAACAAATGACAGCACAAAAATTACTACAGATGACGAAGGCGCATTTAAAGTATCATTATCAAATCAATCGTACAATTTTCTGATCACTTATATCGGCTATGATTTCATTTTGAAAAAAATAGATTTAACTGCTCAAGTAGGTGAATTTAATATGGGTAATTTAGAAATGAATCCCGGTTCCAATTTGATGAGCAACATCACATTAGAATCTCAAAAAGTGCAGATAAAAGAAGATACCATTGCGTATTTAGTAGACAGCACGATGTACAGAAAAAACGACAATGTAGAAGCTTTGCTTAAAAATATGCCAGGCATACAAGTGGATAAAGATGGAACAGTAACGGCTCAAGGAAAGCAAGTAACCAAGGTAAAAGTAAATGGCAAAGAGTTTTTTAATGGAGATGTAACCACAGCTACAAGAGAATTGAATGCCGATATGGTAGAGAAAATACAAATTATTGATGACTATGGCGATCAAGCTGCATTTACAGGAATTAAGGATGGAGATCCAACAAAAACGATGAATATTCAGCTTCGGAAAGATAAAAACAAAGGCTATTTTGGAAGTATTGAGGGCGGATATGGAACAGCATCGAGATATCTTGGAAAATTATCCATCAACAAATTCAATAACAATCAACAGATATCTGTATTTGGCAACATGAACAACACCAATGCGAGTTTGTTTAATTTTGGCGGTGGCGGAGGTGGAGCAGTTGGTAATATGATGGGTGGAATGGCAAGGTCGATGGGCGTTGGGAGAGGGGGCGCGGGTGCAGCATCTGTGATGGGGAATTTTGGAAACAATGATGGATTAAATACGGTAAAATCTATTGGAATAAATTATCGCGATAAATGGGGAAGCAAAATTGATGTATATGGCAGCTATAGCATCTCCGATAAATCAACGTCAATCACTCAAAATTCTACACAACAAAGTTTATTTCAAAACAAAACATCATCTTACATACAAAATGCAGAAAATTACAATATCGCTATAAATCATCGGGCTTCATTCAATGTGGAATACAAAATAGATTCGATGAATTATATAAAATTCAATCCGTCTTTTTCGTACGGAGAAAATGATGCAGACAATGTTACAGATTTCATTACAAAAATCGATTCAATAAAAAATACATCGGGGTTGAATCATAATATTACACAATCGAAAACGCCTAATTTCAGCAGTACTTTATTGTTTAATCATCGATTTAAAAAAAGAGGTAGAAGTATGTCTATCAATTTAAGTCAGGGTAAATCCGGTACAGACTCTGATGATGGATATGATAATATTACCCAAATTTTTGCTCCGTTTGGTACTTTCAATGATACGTTAATTCAAAATGTGTTGCAAGACAATAAAAACAAAAATTTTGGAACAAGAATATCCTATACCGAACCTTTAAGCAAAAAAAGAAATCTAGAATTTAATTATTCGTATAATAACCAATTTATTGGCAATGATCGGAAGAACTACAATTTGGATCCTTCAACTGGAGTAGCCGAATATGTAGATACGTCAAGCAATATTTACAACAATGAATATATCACCCATCGTATAGGTATCAATTTAAAAACTACAGAAAAAAAGTATAATTACACCGTTGGATTTTCGGCACAGCCTGCAAAAATTACCACCAATTCAATAACAGCCGATACCAGTTATATAAATAATTTGGTGAATTTTTATCCTGTAATCAGATTTGCGTATAATTTCTCAAAAAGTAGGTCTTTAAATATAAACTACAATGGAAGTACAAATCAACCCAGCAATACACAATTGCAACCGATAGAAGACAAATCTAATCCACAGTTTATAACCATTGGTAATCCAGATTTGAGACCAGAATTTACCAATACTTTTAGCATGCGGTACAATAATTTTAATTTTGTATCTGGTAATGTTTTTTTTGGGAATTTAACTGCTTCATTTACCCAGGATAAAATTGTAAATAGTACACGTTTGTTGCGCGGTGCTGCACAAGAAACCAAATATAAAAATGCAAATGGGTTTTATAATATTTTGGGGTTTTACAATGTATCCAAACCAATTAAGAACAGAAAGTATGTGTTTAATCTTGGTGGAAATATTTTGTACAACAACAACATTTCGTATTTGAGGGATACAGGTAACTTAGAATTGAAAAATATAGGGAAGAATTGGGTATTGGGACAGCGGTTTTCAACAGATATTAAAATAAAAAAATGGTTGGAAACGAATATTAGTTTGAATTACAGTTTAAATAGCACAAAATATTCTGTACAATCAGAGTTAAATTCAAATACGATAGCATGGACGTTGTCGCATAATTCACGCATATTTTTACCGAAGGATTTTATATTGAGTTATGATGTAGATAAGTATATAAATTTGGGTTTTGCCAATAATGCTACTTCAAATCCATTAATTATAAATGCAACAATTGAGAAGCAGTTGTTAGCGAAGAAAAACCTGATATTTAAAATACAGGCTTTTGATATGTTGAATCAAAATGTGGGCATCAGTAGAAATGTAAGTGGGACAGGATTTACAGATACTAGAACCAATAGATTGGGCAGGTACTTTATGTTTAGTTTTGTGTGTAAACTGAATAAATTTTCGGGGGAAATGCAATCTGGAACACAAATGCGTGGGGAAGGTGGTGGAATGATGAGAATGGGATTTTAGAGATTGGTGGGGTTAAATATAAAAGCCCAACATTTAAAAGGTGGGCGAGCAAGAATTTGTGAAAAAACGTTCATGGAAAAAGACAACCCACGGTTTAAACCGTGGGCTACTATAATAACAAATGTGCTTATAACCATTTCAATGGTTTTCTAGTTCTTAGTAAAATTTACTTAGCAATCTCAATCTTCACTTTCTTATTTTTTATTTTTTCATCTTTAATAAGTTCTAAAACCCCACCAATTTTTGATTTTCGAATAGCCACAAAAGCGGAGAAATCTTTTACATCAATTAAGCCGATATCATCTTTTTTAAGTTGTCCTTTGTTGGAGAAAAATCCAACAATATCAATTTTATTGATTTTATCTTTTTTACCAGCAGCTAAAAATAAAGTTCCCCATTGCGGTTTTTCTGGTAAGGTATGAGAGTCGGGAAGTGTCATTTCAGTAGAAATATCACTGATGTAATTTGGTGTTTTTTCATCTGGACCAACAATGGTAAACACACTACCTGAAGCATCCATTCTAGCCGTTCTGCCATTGCGATGTGTAAACGATTCTTCCGTATGTGGAATATGATAATGGATAACAGAACGTATGTTTTCTATATCCAAACCTCTACTAGCTAAATCTGTGGTTATTAATACATTAGAAGAGTTATTTCTAAATTTACATAAAGCAGCTTCTCTTTCGTATTGTTCCATTCCACCATGATAAAAAACACTGATGATTCCTTTATCTTTAAGCAAATTGTAAACCCTTTCAACAGAATCTCTATGGTTGCAGAATACAATGGAAGAAGTGTTTTTCAACGAACAAAGTAGTGCAAATAACGTGTCAATTTTATCGTCTTCTTCAGAATTTACCGTGTAAAAACTAAGCATGACATCATCTTTTAAATCTTCTACAATACAGTTTAAGACGAAACTGTCTGTCATATCAATAAACTCAGGGAAATCTACCAATTGGGTTGCAGATGTAAGCATTTTGGTTTTTACAGCAGGCAATTGCGACATGATATAAGCCATTTCCTCGTGAAAGCCGAGTTCTAAAATTTTATCAAATTCATCTAAAACAAGAAATTTAATATTGTCCGTTTTGATATTTCCTCTGCGTAGATGATCGGCCATTCTTCCAGCGGTTGCAATAACAATGGCAGGTGGCTGGACTAAATTATTTTCTTCAATTTCTCGTTTATGTCCACCATAACAGCAAGAAATTTTACAACCCGGTTGGATTTGTTTTAAAACTGATTCGATTTGTAAAGCCAATTCACGTGATGGCACCATAATAAGCGCCTGGGTTTTATTTTTTAATTCGATGTCAATAGACTGAATTAAAGGGATTAAAAATGCCAAGGTTTTTCCAGTACCGGTATTTGACAATAAAACTAAATTGTTGTGATCCTGTAATGCAATTTGGGTATCTAATTGCATTTTATTCAGCGCTTTGATTTTCAGCGACTCTAAAATTGATTCTGTATTCATTAATTGATTATCCATTATGTAAAAGTAAACTTAAATAATTTGGTAAAGGATTTTAAGTGGGAATTTAAAAAATGAAAAATGAAAAGTAAAAAGTAAAAATTTAAAAGTAGAAATTGAATAGCGAGAATTTAATGATCATTTAAAACAATATGCAAATCAGCCATTATTAACTATATTAATTAACTAATTTGATATTGAATTCGAGTATTACAATTTGCCTATAATTAATATTATGTTAAATAAAGTATTCTGATTAATTCCATTCTATTCAATTGTTTGTTGTTTATTGTTTGTTGTTGGAAAATTAAATAATCCAGAATCAAGTATCCTCTATCCAGAATCTTTTTTGTGTTTTCCGTAAAAAAAACCACCCCTTTCAGGATGGCTGTTTGTAAAATTTTATTTTTAATAATTATTCTGAATCTGTTTCAGGCTCATTTGATTCAGTTGGTTGATTTGAATCTGTTGGCTCATTTGACTCAGTTGATTCTCTTTGCTCGGTTGGCTCATTTGAAGAATCTGTATTTTCAATTGAAGCATCTACATTTTCAACGCGTTCTAGATTTTCTACAACAATTTCAGTTTCTAAAACTTCTTCCATTTCATCCAATTGTGTTATCGCTGCAATTGAATCTCCTTCATCAACTTTGATTAATTTAACCCCTTGTGTAGCTCTGCTCAATTCGCTTATGGCTTTTACAGACATTCTAATGGTAACGCCACTAACACAAGTAATCATCAAATCTTCTTTTTCTGTTACTGCTAATAATCCTACTAAACGTCCGGTTTTATCGGTTACATTCATGGTTTTTACACCTTTTCCTCCACGATTGGTGATACGATAATTTGCTTCTCCAGTTTCAGGATCGTCAAGTTTGGTTCTTTTTCCGTATCCTTTTTCACTTACCACCAAAACCGTTTTTGATTTATCTTCTTTGTTAATGCAAATCATACCAACTACTTCGTCGTTTTTCTCGTCTACTTCAATTCCATAAACACCAATTCCTCCACGGCCTGTACTTCTAACCGCTTTTTCAGGGAAACGTATTGCTCTGCCACTTTTGATGGCCAACATGATTTCGCAATTACCGTCTGTTAATTCTGCAGCCAACAATTGATCTCCCTCTAAAATGTTTATAGCGTTGATGCCATTTTGTCTCGGACGACTGAAATCTTTTAAATCTGTTTTCTTTATTATACCTTGTTTGGTACACAATACAACATAATGTTGATCTAAATAAGCTTCATCATCCAAACTTTTCACATCAATAATCGCCCTTACTTTATCATCTTGAGGAATTTGAATCATATTTTGAAGCGCTCTTCCTTTGCTGGTTTTATCTCCTTCAGGAATTTGATACACTTTCAACCAGAAACATCTGCCTTTTTCAGTAAAGAACAATAAAGTATGATGGGTTGATGCTACAAATAAATGTTCGATATAATCTTCTTGACGGGTGCTGCTTCCTTTTGCACCACGACCGCCCCTACGTTGTTGTCTGTACTCATTTGCAGATGTACGCTTAATGTAACCTAAATGTGAAATCGTAACTACAACATCCTCTTCTTCAATGAGATCCAACATATTTATTTCATCATCAGCATACTCGATTTCTGATTTTCTTTCGTCTCCAAATTTGGCTTTAACTTCTAAAAGTTCTGTTTTAATAATTTCAAAACGCAATTCTTCATTAGCTAATATCTCTTTTAATTTTTCTATTAATGACATTATTTCGGCATGTTCAGCGCGAATTTTATCAATTTCCATTCCGGTTAAGCGTTGTAATCTCAACTCTAAAACCGCCTTTGATTGGATTTCACTCATTCCAAATGAAGACATCAAACCTTCGTGTGCAATTGAAGGTGTAGAACTTTCTCTGATTAATTTTATTACGGCATCTAAATTATCTAACGCAATAATATATCCTTCTAAAATATGCGCACGCTCTAATGCTTTTTTCAATTCGTATTGCGTTCTTCTCACCACTACTTCGTGACGGAAATCAACAAATTCTGAAATGAGTTGTTTTACATTTAACTGTCTTGGACGACCTTTAACCAACGCCACATTATTAATTCCGTAAGAAGTTTGAAGTTCGGAATATTTGTACAACTGATTGATAATCACTTGTGCTACAGCGTCTTTCTTTAATTCTACTACAATACGGGTACCTTCCTTATTATTACTTTCATTATTTACATCACTGATACCTTCGATTACTTTATCATTGATTAATTCCCCTATTTTTTGGGTTAATGTATCTCTATTTACTTGATAAGGAATTTGTGTAATTACAATTTTCTCTCTACCACGGGCATCCGTTTCAACCGCTGTTTTACCTCTAAGCACCAATCTTCCCCTCCCGGTGAATAATGCTTGTTTTACACCTTCATAACCGTAAATGATTCCTCCGGTTGGAAAATCAGGCGCTTTAACGTGCAAAATCAATTCTTCTAAGGTAATCTCGTTGTTTTCAATGTATGCAATACAACCATCAATGACTTCATTTAAATTATGCGGCATCATATTGGTTGCCATTCCTACTGCAATACCACTGCTGCCATTTAGAAGCAATTGCGGAATTCGGGTTGGTAAAACCGTTGGCTCTTTTAAAGAATCATCAAAGTTGAATTGATAATCAACTGTTTCTTTATCAATATCCTCCATCATCGCCTCGGCAAACTTTTGCATACGAACCTCCGTATATCGCATTGCAGCTGGTGGATCTCCATCTTGGCTACCAAAATTACCCTGTCCATCGATCATTTTATAACGCATGCTCCAATCTTGAGCCATACGAACCATGGTATCATAAATAGAGGCATCTCCATGTGGATGATACTTACCCATTACTTCTCCAACGATACGAGCCGACTTTTTGTATGCCTTATTACTTGCATTTCCCAACTCATTCATTCCAAAAAGCACCCTTCTGTGAACAGGTTTTAGGCCATCTCTAACATCTGGCAAAGCTCTACCAACGATAACACTCATCGAATAATCGATGTATGATGTTTTCATTTGTTCTTCAATGTTTACCGGAATTATTTTTCCGCGATTGTTGGGATTTTCTCCCTCGAAATTTTCAATATTTTCCATATAAATTTTATGTTCACAAATATAATATTTTAAAAATTGTTTTCAGGTTTATCTTGGCTGATTTTACTACAGTTTTTGCACATTTTATTTTTATTTGTGCACAAGTTTTTTGGGTTAAAAAAACAGTTTTTTTGTTGATTTTACTTTGGCAAAACAAATTCAACCCTTTAACTTGCCAACATAATTTGCAACATATCTTTTAAACGTCATTAATCAAAAGTTTTGAAAAATATTTTACTCTTCGGAGCTGGGAAATCTGCTACTGTTTTAATTAATTATTTACTTTCTGAAGCCGAATCCAACAATTGGATGATTATTGTGGTTGATGCTAATCAAGAACTCATTTTAAAGAAAACAAATGCACATCCTCTTTCAAAAGCAATTGTATCAGATATTAACGATGCGCAAAAAAGGGGCGATTTGATTTCAGCTGCTGATATTGTAATTTCAATGATGCCTCCTGCTTTACATATTTTAATTGCAAAAGATTGTATTCAATATTCAACATCGCTTTTAACGGCTTCCTATATTGATGATCAATTAAAATCTATGGATGCAGCAATTAAAGAAAAAGGGTTGATTTTTTTATGCGAAATGGGATTAGATCCAGGAATCGATCACATGAGTGCCATGGAATTAATTCACAGCATTATAGAGAAAGGTGGTGAAATTACTAGTTTTAAAAGTCACTGCGGTGGATTGGTGGCACCAGAAAGTGACGATAACCCTTGGCATTATAAAATTAGTTGGAACCCGAGAAATGTTGTTTTGGCTGGAAAAGCCGGTGCCATTTATTTAGAGGAAGGCGTGTCTATAGAAAAAAAATATGAAGATTTATTTAAAAACGCTGAAACCGTAAGTTTTTCTGATGACAAAAATGCTTTCAAATTTGGTTATTATCCAAACCGAAATAGCTTACCCTATATTAATTTATATCAATTAGATGGTGTTCAAACATTTGTCAGAACTACATTAAGACATCCTGATTTTATGGATGGATGGAATAATATCATTGAACTTCATTTAACCGATGAAACCCCCTCCTATCATTCGGACGAAAAAACACTGATGAACTTTTTTAAAGATTATTTTCAAAAACAAAATTTCAATGATTGGTTGGATAAAAAATTAAGCGTTCCATTTGCGGAGAGCGCTAAAATTTTGGAGGAAATTGAACAAATAGAAACAGACCTTATTGAAATGGATAAGACTAATTTGTTAACTGAAAAAATGGAAGTTGCCAATTTGATTTTAAAGCAATTGTATTTTTTAGGAATGGATGATAATAAAACATACATCAACAAAGGATTTTGCAGTCCTGCAGATGTTTTGCAATTTGTTTTGGAAAAAAAATTAGCCCTTCAAAAAAATGATAGAGACATGGTTGTTATGCTTCATGAAATTGAGTACAAACTACAAAACGAAATGCATAAAGTAACCAGCAGTTTAGTAGTAAAAGGTGAAGATGCTTTAAAAACGGCAATGGCTAAAACAGTAGGTTTGCCGCTTGGAATAGCTGCTAAATTGATTTTAAATGGTGAAATAACATTAACAGGATTGCATATTCCCATTATGAAAGAAATTTATACCCCTGTTTTGAAAGAATTAAAAAAACAACATATTGAGTTTTTTGAAAAAGATGTGGTTGAATAAATTTAAAAGTGAAAAGTAAAAAGTAAAAAGTAAAAAAATCGAGGGAGAGTAAATGTTTTTATTAGATAAAACTAGGATTTTATAAAATGCGACTTAAGCCTTAAATTTATTGTTACCGTTAAAAAAGTATGCAACATTATTACTCAATCTCAAGAATCCTTCAATAACATCTTCATTTGTTATTAATGCCGAATATTTGGGGCCGATTTCTACATCAAATTGCGCGCGTAAAATAAGCTTCAGCTTTTCAAAATTAAAGTGAATTTTTTCATTTGGAGCAATGCCTGTTTTTTGGGAAAGGATTTGAATATATTTCGCTGTGTCGTTCTCTATTGGCGGTGCATATCGTGTAATGTATTTATAAAGCGTATCATTTTCATGAATGGTAATGCTTGTATGAAAATTAATGACCATAGCTCTAATACCCCAGGAAACATCCTCAAAAACGACAAAATTTTTATTGGAACCGATTTTTCCTTCCCAACCTATACCCACATCTCTTAAATTCCCGGGATTGTTATTTTTTAATCCCAATGGAGCATCAACAAAATTAATAAAGGATTGAGGCATATAGTTTTAATACCGGTTGGATATCTATAATGGTCCAATGAAATTGTTACAAACAGCTACCACATCGGCATTGTACTATAAAATTATGGACTAATTTATAATTCAATTTGGTATAATTTTAAGGTGTTTAAAATAAAAAAGGAGGAAAGTTTTTTAAGCTATCCTCCTTGTAATTAATTCAATAAAATTTTATTCCTAAAAAAACGGACATCTAAGAAAAAAAATTAGTTTGATGATTTTAAATCTTCATCAGCAGCTTTGTTTTTCTTTTCATACTCTTCAACTTTTAACTGATTTTTTTTGATGAAATACATATCGCCCAAATTGCCGATGATCATTTTATAATTTGCTTTCTGCAATGTGGTTTTAGAAGGAATTGCAGTCAAAAATGCTTCAGCAGTCAACAGATATGAAATACAATCATCTGCAACTTTCATAGTAGCTGCTTTTAAACTTGCTTTTTTCTTAAGTTGCTCTGGATTAGGGCCTTTTATAGAAGAAGCTGTATTGTTAAGATCTGATGTATAATTATACATATAATTACACATTAACATCAATGCTGTAATGTCTTTTTTATCTTCTATGGCAATACCTTTTTTTAGTACATCAATTAATTTCGCGCCAACTATAGTATCTCCAGGGTTTGTAGCTTCTTTTCCATAAAGAGAGTTATACAATTCAACCGCGTAATTATACACATATACAAAGTTGCTAGGATTTTGCTTTACAAGCTCATCGTATTTCATCATTACAGCTTTTTTTCCACCCTTTTCTTCTACTGCTTTCAATTCAATATCAACCCAAATTTCATCTCCAGGATATAAGTTTTTTGCTTTGGTTAAAAGTTCATTAAATGATTTTTCGTTATTATTTTTCTTATAATAATCGATTAAATACTGATAAATTTCTTGATGCTCTTTTCCTGAAACATTAGCATCTGTAAGTTTTGAATAGTAAACAATCGCTTCAGCTTCATTTTTTGCAGACATTGCACAAATGGCAATATTCATGATCAAGCTTGTATCAAAAGCCACAAGTTGCATATTATCATTTTTGTATTTTTTTGATAAAATGAAATCTTTAATATCGTTGGCCATTTTAAATCCTTGGAAAGCACCTTGATAATTTTTTGCGTTATAATTAATTATGCCAATGTTAAACATCTCGCCATAAATATCAAAGTAAGAAACATGGTCTTCTAGTGCCATGCGAATGTCTTTTTTATCTAGATTTTGATTTTCTTGAAATGCTTTAAATGATTCTATTTTCAATTCATAACTTTCTACAACTGTAACGCCAGTATCTCTTGAAAGTGCATTGTAAATTCTACCTTTCATATACCAACCGTCGGCATCTGTAGCTTTCTTTGGATTAGATAGATACTTGTCAATTGCAGACTTTGCTTCTCTATTTTTGAATAACCCCATTAAATCGTTAATGTCATCCAAATTTTGCGAAAAACTACTGTTTGCAAATAAACAAAGTAAAAATATTGGTATTAATTTTTTCATGACTTCTGAAATTTAGGGACAAAAGTATTGGATTATTTATAGAAAATCAAATGGTATTTGAAAATGGGATTTGATTATTGAATAGTAAGTGGATAAAAATTATAAACGAACAAGTCAATTGATTTGGAAACTTCAATAAACAAAAAAATTGTCTAAATTAAATGTAAACGCTTTTAGATTTCTTTGAATGAACTGATGCGGAAAGAGAATTGAGAACCTATTCAAAAATACAATTCATTTCAACGAATCGAACCCAGCTTATTTCTATAAAAGCAATAAGGTTTTTGAAATTGCTTCTTTCAATTCCTTTTTTACTTTTGTTTGTTCTGCAAATTCAATCCATTTGCCAACAACAGCTTTCACCTGATCAATAATTACATCTGCCTTTTTGATGTTCATTTTTTTTGCTACTTGCAATAAATCATTTCGGGTAATGTTGATCCGTTTACCATTAATGCTTAACGAATGCTGACTTACCCATGAACTTCCGGGGCGGTATGAATGGCATACGTCAAACGCAGGTGACAACTTCCAAAGCCCTGTTTTATCCATGATAAATGAAAAATTCTTCGTGTGGTCATCACAATTTCTGGACATTACATTAAATACCATTCTGCGGTACATTTGCTCTGCATCTGTGTACGGCAACAACAGGCTTCGCATGGTCTCAAACAGTTGTTCGTAACTGTAAGAAGTAATCTCATTAAAATTATAATGAGCAATTGCACAAAAACTTTGAACATGAAGTTTTCCTTTTCCAGGTTCTCTATCAAAACGCTTTGTCATAAAATGCGCTCTATTATTTTCTTCGAGCAATCTACACTCCGTCATTTCAATTGCTGCTTCTTTTGCCATCAAGTAATAAGCCATTTCAACTCGGCCGTAACCTGATGAAGTATCTATTTCTTGATCGGTAACACCGTCAAATTTCAATAGCCAATGCGTAAACCCCTTTGGTACATCTGCCTGACCCGAGCGAATTTCATTGGTACTGGGATTAAAAGCAATAACAGCTTTTGCCCTAGCACCACCTGCTGAAGTGCCAATTTTTAAAATATCACTTAATGCTTTTGCTTCATCACTAGAAAGGTTGGCGTTAAAATTTTGTTTCCCCAGAAGAATTTCTTGAGCAATATCAATCAAACTATTCAATTCAATTTTAGTAGCCCTATTATTTGATTTTGGCAACACAGGTTCAAATTCTAATGCGCCCATACCTCTTTGGCCAATAAAGCAAAGCAGTTCAACTGGGTTCATGCTATCCGCAGTGCGACCATTGCTTGCCAACCAAGCATTAATTAAACTATTTCCGTATTTATCGGGTAACACATCGGCCAATAATCCAGGTAAGCCCTTGAATGTTGATGTTCCTCTTAATTCAGGAAAGGAAAATATCTGTTTATCTGCACCTAAAATCGGCATTTTCAATGGAGATAAATCCCAGTTATTAGCAAGAAAAGAAGGTTCATATTCAAACGAAGCCAATCCTCTGTTATCATCCCAAGCAATTGCCCCTACTCGTTGGTTCCAAATGTTAATGTATGCAGTTGTAATCATTACCAATCACTTTTAGGTTTTTTAACTTGAGTTTTTTTTGTAGCACTTGCCCTCTGACGCATATTTTGTTCCAATTTTGCTAGCTGTAAAGGGCTTATTTGCTGTTGCTTTATCTCAAAATGCTGTAACAATTCGAGGTGCTGCAACGCTCTTAATATCTGTAAAAATGAAAGCATTGTGCCACCACCTCCGTTTTCGATTTGAACAATTGTAGAACGATTGATTCCAGCTGCAGTGGCAACTTGCTGCTGTGTTTTATTCTGCTGCAATCTAGTTTGTTGAATAAACTTACCCAACAATTCCAGCAATGCTGGGTCGCTCATTGCGTGCCAATATTTGATTCCTTTTTCCATCGTTAAGCTTATTATTAATGTATAATGTTGAGTTATGCCAACATGTAAATAAATATTCTATGTTGGCATATTCCACCACAAAATACAAATTATTTATTAATGTTGGAAATTATCAACAATAAAGTTAAAATTGCATGTTTATAAGTAATACCAAATTGAATTATAAATTAGTCCATAATTGTCTAGTATAATGCCGATGTGGTAGCTGTTTGGGACAATTTCATTTGACCATTACAGATATCCAATCGGTATAATTACATAAAGATTGCTTTTGAAGATTCATAAAACATATTTGAAACATACAAGAAATGAACCACATCGTTATTTATTCCCATACGAAAGAAAGATTTTTTGATTTATGATACAGCAACTCATACATTGAAAATACAATTAATGAAGGTTTGATGCCAGCATAATTAATACCAATTATATTTTCTTTTTATTACGGACTAATTTATAAATCAATTCGGTAAAATATTGCTATAAAGTAAACTATTGCTACTAAAGTAAACTATTGCTTTAGGATTTATATCGGGAATAACTTTATATCAGTACAAAAAGTGAGTTTTGGGTTTCTGACTCAATCGCAGGAAAATTACATTAACGGACTTACGACATTATACCAGAAAAAATAGAAGTAATAAGTAATTATAATTGGTTTTTCTACTCCAGCATAAGGAAATACAGCATATGTAAACAATCAAATTGAAAAACAGATTCTGTTGTAAGTGTTTAAACCCAGATTTTTCAGTTGAAATCTATTACAAGAAAAAAATGTTGCAAATACAAGCGTTTGCTTGACTTTTTGATCTTATCATATTTCAATATGCTCTCGACCAAA